>BPTM01000076.1 GCA_023705945.1 Candidatus Heimdallarchaeota archaeon | reverse complement strand
GGATCAGTTGCTCTACCGTTTGAATTCTTCTATTATGATCAATATTTCTCAACAATATATATTAGTTCTAATGGATGGTTGTCATTTACAGAAACAGATCCATGGGCATACTGGAACAATCCACTACCCACAGACGAATTTAACTATATGCTTGCTCCATTCTTGATAGATCTTTTTGCAGATTATAATATCTATATCTTGGAGACTCCAGATTATTTAGTAATTGAATACTATAATTATGATTATCTAGGAGGTTCTCTTGCAGGGACATTCGAAATTGTGTTATTCAATAATGGAGATATTCTGTTTCAGTATCTATCGATGGAATCTGACAATGGAGCTATAGTAGGGCTCAATTATGGTTTGGATTTAAGCTTCTATACAGCATATACTGGTGGATTATCCTATGTAACTGATTTTGCCTTGTACTTCGCACCGATTGATAATACTGGTTTTATCGATGTCTATGTGTATGATAGTATCAGTCTAGACCCCATAGCAAATGCACAAGTAGATGTGTATGATGTATTTGATAGTCTAGTGGACACAGGTTTGACAGATATAGATGGGTTCTATAATGTGACGGATTTACCTGTAGGTGATTATAGAGTTGATATAAATGCTGGTGGGTATATCCCAGCATCTCAAGCAGAATTTGTAGATGAGTATGAAGCCAATTATATGTATTTCTATCTAGATACATTACCTGTACGAGATGTTCAAATCCTAACCCCCACAGATGGACAAACAGTTGAAGGAGGTTTAGTCTATATTACATTTGAAGCATCAGATGTGTATGATATTGAATCAATTTATGTGTATGTGAATAATGAATTAATAACTCAAATAACCTCTCTTTATTCGAATCATTTTTGCGTACCAGTTTTTGAGAATGGAACAAATGTAATAGGACTACATTTTCAATGGCTAGATACATCCGGTGTTTACGTTGAAATATCTATTGAATCCGTTAATGTAACTCCTTTGTTTAAACTAGAAGATGGAGATTACTTCATTTTAACGGTAGAATTTCCAGAAACTGGAATGTTTGTAGAACAGAATTTTACCTTTTTCTGGTTCTCGGAATTTGAAATTTATGTTACAGCTAATATGAGGATGTATGATGACACAGGTACAACGCTTGATCAAATGCAATATTACTCAATAGTTAACATACTAAATAGCTATATAGTAGATTCAGATATTCCCGAATTGATCACTAACCCTTTTGTATTGTTTAATAGAATTACTCCAGAAACCTCTATTGGCGACCCTTTTATTGCTTCTGTATGGAGTGATATAGCTTTTATTGATGGTAGTACGATATTTCGATGTAATGATGTTTGGACTGTAACCTTGGAAGGTGGAATCATATTATATCTTGAAAAAGAATCAGGAATACTAATTTATGAGTATATACCCGATTTAGGATCTGGACCCGGATTTGGATTTGTTGAAACTAACATAATTGAGTTAGTTTATGCACCAGATTTGATGCTTGAAGCAGATTACACTTATGAATGTGGAACAACTGGTCATTCGCTTTCTTGGTACGCTTACGATGAAGATCCTGCAATATACGAAATTTACAGAGATGGTGAGTTAATTGAAACAAATACCTGGTCTTCAGGAGTTCTTATCAGCTGCAGTATCGATAATTTGGTGTTTGGAGATCATTACTACAATTTGATAATCTATGATGAAGAAGGCAATTCAAATAGCGATGATGTCAAGGTAACAGTGGAAGATACTACAACGCCTGAGATATCTACTCCATCAGATATTGAATATGCTGAAGGGGTGACTGGAAATAGCATTACTTGGATAGCTACAGATCTGAATCCATCCTTTTACACAATTTATCGAGATACAGACTTGATAGTAGATTCTGAAATCTGGTATTCTGATACTCCCATAATAATTTATGTGGATGATTTAACAGAAGGAATATATACTTTTGTTATAACAGTAATGGATCTTGCAGGAAAAACAGCAGAAGACACTGTGATTGTTACAGTGATTCCAAGTGTTCCAGAATTAAGTTCAATACTCAGTCTACTTTTGCTCCCCACAATTATGTGTGTAACACTTGTTGTCGTTCCTAGAAGAAGAAGAATTGCAAGAAAATAAAATTCCCAACTTCTCTTTTTTCTTTTTTTAATTCATCTAGAAGAAAAATATCTCAAGATTCTCAGACACAATACTGATTTTTGGATTTACAAAAGATATTTAAAAAATTTATCTTATTACTTACTGAAGGCATTGAAATTCAAAGACCCAAGAATCCAAGAATCCATCCTTTATAAGAGATTAAAAGGGGATACAGTTCAATGTCAAACATGCAATAGAGTTTGTATAATCAAAGAGAACGATATAGGTTTCTGTAGGACACGAAAAAACATTGAAGGAAAACTGTATACTCTTCAATATGGTGATGTTTCTAGTTATAGTTTGAATCCGATAGAGAAGAAACCTGCATATCATTACTTTCCGGGATCTACTGCTCTGACGCTTGGTTCTTGGGGATGCAACTTAATTTGTGATTGGTGCCAGAATTTTCATATTACCAAAAGACCTCCACCTGAAAACCCCAAGGATTCTAACTTGATTACTGTTGAAAAAATCATTGAGAATACTTCATTTAATACCTCAATAAACGGAGTATGCTTCTCTTTTAATGAACCCACTCTATCCTTGGAATTTTCAATTGATGTTTTTAAGCAACTTTCAGAGGATTATTACAAACATTATGTAACCAACGGATACATGACAACCAGAGCACTAGACTTACTGATTGCATCAGGCATGAATGGTATGACAGTCAGCTTCAAAGGAACAGAAAATGTTGTTGATTGCTTGCTAGATATGAAACTAGAAAGAGTATGGGAAAACCTACAGATTGCTTTTCAAAGAGGAGTACATATTGAACTTGTTTACCTTCTCATACCTACAGTGAATGATGATGAGGAATTCATAAGAGATTTCTCTCAGAAGGTTATTCAAAACCTCTCCGAAGATGTACCTATTCACTTTACTCGTTATTTTCCTGCACACTTGTATCGAATTCCCAAAACACCTATTTCAATAATGCAGAAAGCTCATACTATAGCTAAAAAGGAAGGTTTGAATTATGTCTATCTAGGCAATATCCCTGGACATCCATTCCAAAGTACCTATTGTCCAGAATGTTCAGAATTACTTATTAAAAGAGATAGTTTTTCTGTGACATTCACAAATCTTACTCCAGAAAATAGGTGCCCAAAATGCAATAAAACAATCCCAAAATTTCCTTATAGACCAATCTAGTTAAATCAATAACAAAGTAATTTCCCAGACAAGCTTGTATTCAACACCAAAATACCCTTGGTGTGCTTAAAACTATATAAGTGTTTAATCAAACTATAATCTATGAGTAGACACAAAATTCAAACGAGGTTAAGTTTCTTATTTCTCTTTTCTATTACTTTGCTCTCTGGATTTTCTTTAGAAGCTTATGGCTTTAAGAGTGACATAATTGCCCAAATGGAAACTTATCCTGAATTGGAAAGGCACTGGGATAATCTTTCCTTGTTATACTACAATTATTATCACAATTCAACAGAGATAGATGAGGAAATTAACAGATTTCATGAGTTAGTTCCTGAATTGATAGATATGGAAGTAATAGGGGAGAGCTATATGGGTAAAAACCTTACTGCTTTGAAGATTACTAACGAACAAAGAACATATCAAAAAGCTAAGACACTTGTAGTAGCTCAGCACCATGCAAGAGAACCTATTTCTGCAGAAGTTGCTCTAAGATTCATAATATATTTGCTCAATAATTATCGAGTAGATGATGATATTACTGAGTTTATTGACAATCAAGAAATCTATGTTATCCCCACACTAAATCCTGATGGTCTCGATAGATATGTTGATGAAAACGATCATTGGTTGAGGAAAAACCTTCGACCTTGGGATGATGATGGTGATGGTCTTTTCGATGAAGACACTTGGGCAGATGTCAATTTAGATGGTATTATCTCCTCTTTTGATGTGTATGAAAAAATAGATGAACAACTGCTATATTCTTATACCTATTATGAGGGGATTGATGATGATGGAGACGGGAAGATAAATGAAGATCCCATTGGCCATACTGATCTCAATAGAAATTATGATATGTTCTGGAGAGATGGAGTAAGCTGGGAACCTGAAACAACTTCACAAGTTTATCCAGGTAATACACCTTTTTCTGAACCTGAAACACAAGCTTTCAGAGACTTTGCACTTAAGCACCGATTTGCTATGGCTTATTCTCTTCATTCAGGAATTAATGCAACTTTCTTTGCTGATAATCCTGCAGGAGGTTGGGCTGAACCAACCCTTTACTATGATATGGTGCAAGATTTTTCCAATATTTTACCCCCCTCTTTCAATTTTGGTATTTATTATAACTCAAAAAGTTCTAAACCCATTGCAGCGACAAACGCTCTAGCTGGGGGATGGGATAACTGGATGTATTATGAACGTGGATCTATTGCACCAATAACCTTCGAACTCTATCGTAACGCTTCTTCTGTCAGTGCTTCTGCTGAGACAATTATCATTGATAACTCAACTCATCAAGTTATTGAATGGACTGAGATTTATGGATTCTTCACTCCTGAATCAGATTATATTCAAGCCCTCTGGGAAGACGTTAAACCTGGATTCTTTTATCTGCTTGACAATACACCCAGCCTTAAAATAGATATAGAAGTAACTGCTGGAGGGACAAAAGCAGGTAATAAAATAGGTTTAAATTTCGTTTGTATAAACTGGAGTCCTAGATTAAGTACATTAGAAAAAATTAACGTGTTAACCTCTTCAGGATTTATAGTAGCTTCTGCTTCCACTATCCCTGCTGCAAGTAGTAGAGAGTTAGCGATTGAATTTCTTCTCTCAAGCGATTTGGATGAAACTGGCTTAGAACTCAAAATAGGTAATGAATTCACAGGTTATACTCACTTTACTATTTTAGATTCTGGTTTCAATTTAGGTCTTGTTATAGGTTTATCCATTGCTGGGCTAGTTGTTGTAGCTGGAGGAATAACTACAACCATTTTTCTAAAAAGAAGAAGGTAACAATTCTCCTCTTTCTCCCTTTTTCTGCATAATTATTGGACTGTCCGAAGGAAGAAGTAAAAGTTATAAACAAGGTTGCTTGAATTCATTCGAGTAAAATGGTTTATGATATTGTTATTAACAATGGAAGCATAGTTGACGGTACAGGTGATTCTGCTTACTTATCAGATTTGGCGATAAAAAATGGAAAAATTACCAAAATTGAAGCAGGAATCTCAGATAAGGCAACCATAGTAATTGACGCAAAAGGGTTAGTTATTACCCCTGGATTTATAGATATTCACAGTCATTCTGATAGTAACATACCTATTAGTAACAAGCTTGAATCTATGATTACTCAAGGTATAACTACAGCTGTCGTGGGACAATGTGGTTCTTCACTTGCACCTATTAGTGATGAAACTTTTGACCTTTTCAAAAAAGAAGTTGATATGTGGAGTCCTCCAGGAGTTGAAGTGGATTTGTCGTGGAGGAGTTTTGAAGATTATTTGACTGAACTGGAGAAAGGAAAATGTTCCATGAATGTCGTTCCTGTTGTAGGTTTTGGTGCAATTCGTCTTGCTGGTGGACCTGGTTATGAAGATCGACCACCAACCTCTGAAGAGATAGTTAAAATGCAATCTTATGTTGATGAAGCTTTACAAGCTGGAGCTTTTGGTATGAGCACAGGTTTAATCTATTCTCCTCAAGTTTATGCCAAAACTGAAGAAGTGATAGAACTTGCTAGAATCGTAGCAAAATACGATAAAATATACTTTTCACATATCCGTGATGAGGGAGCTAAACTTGTTGAAGCTGTAGAAGAATTCATTCGAATTGTTGAAGAGTCAGGTTGCAAAAGAGGACAAATTGCTCATCACAAAGCATCAGGAATAGCTAATTGGGGCTTAAGTAAGAAAACACTACAAATCATTCGTGAAGCAAATCAAAGAGGATTGGACATTACATGTGATCAATACCCTTACAACAGAAGTATGACTTCTCTTATCACCATTCTCCCTCCATGGGTTCATGTTGGTGGAATAGATTCAATACTTGAAAGATTGAGTGATGTGAAGGTTAGAGAGAAAATCAAAAACGAGATGGAAGAAGGATTAACCGATCACGAAAACTTTGCTAAACATCAAGGCTTTGAGAAAATCTTCATTGCTTCAGTCAAGACTGAGAAATGGTTAGAAATTGAAGGGAAAAGTATTGCTGAAATAACAAAAATCCATAAGCTAAAGGATGATTATGAAACTCTCTTTAGTTTAATTCTTGATGAAAAAGGTGAGGTTTGGATTACTATTGAAAGTATGGGAGAAGAAGACATCAAAAGGATCATGACAAGTGAATATAGTATGATAGCAACTGATGGTTCGGGCGTTTCGCCAGAAGGACCTTTGAGTCATGGTAAACCACATCCAAGATTTTATGGAACGTTCCCAAGAGTGTTAGGGAAATTTGTAAGAGAAGAAAAATGGTTGACTCTGGAGGAAGCTATTTGGAAGATGACTGGATTTCCTGCGAAGAAACTGGAATTAGACGAACGAGGACTAATAAAAGGAAACTACTGGGCAGATATAGTAATATTCAATCCTGAGACAATTAAAAATGAAGCTACATATGAGGAACCTCATAGATTCTCGAAAGGAATAGAGTATGTTATAGTAAATGGTAAGATTGCAGTAGAGAAAGGAGAACAGCAAGAGGTTCTAGAAGGAAAAATTCTAAGAAAATAGAACATGCTAGAGGAACAATTTTCTTTAGCTTTACTGAATAAGTACAAACTTTTTCTTTATGTATTCATCATGCATCTCAGCAATTGAAAACTTACTCTTAAGGAAAAAATTTCCTTATAGGAATAATTTATAAATATTTGCAGTAAATTAAACTATTCAAACAATTGGTGGTTATGTGATAAACACAAAACAAGGATTTCCATTCCTCTGTTTGTTGCTATGTTTTTCTTTATGTTGGTTCAATATACCAGTAGAAGCAGGTTTAGCTGTCACTGAATCTTTTCAAGATATAATTATTCAAGACAATTTTGCTTATGCTACTTCTACTCATCTTTTTATGATTCTAGATGTAAGTTCACAAGTGGCAATAACTGAAATCAGTTCTGTGACTTCAGAAGATTTAGGATTTGAAAACAATTACAGTCCAAGAGAATTTTCTGTAAGAAATAATATTGCGTACATTATTTTGCATGATCCGTCTTATAAACAAATAAATGATCAAATGGTTTCTTTAGACATTACCAACAGATCTAATCCAATAAAACTTGATAGCATAGAGTTAACTCACAACTGCGAGAAGATATTTATTGAAGGAGATTTGGCATACATTACAGGTCAATATTTGCAGATAGTAAATATAAGTGAATCTGGATCAATGGATTTACTTTCTACTTATCAAATAGGCCATTGTTATGATGTTTATGTTAATTCAAATTATGCATATATCGTAGTAGAAGAAGGTGTAAAGATAATTGATGTAAGTGATCCGCACCATCCGTCTCCTTTGGGATTAATGAACTTAGATATATATATTTCAGGTATTGTTGTTCAAGAGGATATAATCTATGTTGTAGGTCGTGGAACATCTTGGAGTGCTTTACAATTAATTGATTGCAGCAACAATAGCAACTTAATTCTGATAGAATCTTTTGAAACTAAGGGTAATCCACAAGATATTGCTTTATCAGATAATTATGCTTTCATTCCATACTGGGGTTTTGAAGCTGGTGGAATGCAAATAATTAATATATTAAATTCTTCCCATCTATTTCTAACCGGAGAATTTCATGTGAGTGAATCTCTCATCACTGAAGCAATAGCTCTTTATGAAGATCGCGCCTATATGAGTTGCGAAAGAGATGGAATATATGTTCTAGATATTTCTAATAAGTCTACCCCATTACTTTTAGAAATATTCACTAAATCTTTTTATGTTCCTTCAAATACTTACGCGTTAATTTGGAACATAATTGGAATAACAATTATATTAATTATTTTTGGATTAATTTTCAGTTCTATTAAAATTAAAAAGCCAAGATTTCTAGCAGACCAGATGGACAGAACAAGAAAAAAAGCAAATATATTGGCAATTCTATCAGGAATACTTGGTACATTTCTAACTATATTTATAATAGATTTATCCTTCATCTTAAACAATAGTTCACTTTATGAATTATTTTTGTTTTTATTTACTCTAGGACTACCTTATATATTTACTCTAGGACTACCTTTTGGAATATTTGTTGGACTATTTGCTCATAAGAAAGATTTAGTTAAAATTCTTGCAATAGGAAGTTTATTATTTATTCCACTCGTTATTATACCTTTTTTTGATTTTACTGGAGCACTTCCATTTACACCGTTACTCTGTTTAGCTGCTATACCACTCGTTTTCATTGGTGGGTTCATTGGATATAACATAACAAAAAGGAAATGGAAAGACGAAGGGGGATTATTTTTCCAATAAAAAAAGAAGTAGAGTAATCTTCCAATTTACTTTAGAATATCATTTAAGATTTTAGGATATAGATTTAGATATGAGCAGTCATACTGAAATGCGTAAAATTATAACGAAACTTCTTGTTTCTAAGTTTTTCTATGTAGTGACAACTAATTTGAAAGATAGAGCACATTTTAGGGTTTTAAATCGTGAAATATGGAAATATCTATGATGACATTCTAGAAAATATCATGTTTTGAAGAGATGGATCCTAGATATTCTAAGAATGAAGGATAATATTCATATTGTAATGTAGGAAGAATGATAAAGGGCACTTCCTTGAATACTTTTTCTTTTAGATATTCTGCCATAGTAAAATCATTATTGAGTGGAAGATGTGGTCCATGTTCCTTGGTTCTTGCTCCTAGAGCTATGAGAACCACCTCGTGTTTTTTTATTGCTTCTTCAGCTTCCATCCAAGTAAGTTTCTCTATCTTTCAAATTAG
>BPTM01000075.1 GCA_023705945.1 Candidatus Heimdallarchaeota archaeon | reverse complement strand
AGATCGTTTCACGTGACTGGAGTTCAGACGTGTGCTCTTCCGATCTAGGTCGATAAATTTATAAATTATAAAAATATCTTATAAGATCAAGGAGAGATGGTAGCGTCGAGGGAAGGAGGTAGAAAATGAGCGGTAATATCTTGTTCACAGATTACTACGAACTCACGGTTGGGAGACTTAACTTAAGTGCAAAGAAGAACCCAGCTGTTACGCAGAGCTACTTCTATAGAAAGTGTCCGTATAGTCGGTATATATTAGCCGTTGGTGTACACAAGTTCATTGATTTTGTACAAGAACTTAACGAGGGCACTCTTATGGAGGAACACATAGACTGGTTGAGACGCACCAGTGGTGGTGACATGTCCGAGGACTTTTTGGATTATTTAGCAAAGTTCCAGTTTAAGGGATCTATCACAGGGGTCCCTGTTGGGACTCCGATGTTTCCCAATGAACCAATAGTTAATGTTACAGGATCTCTGATCGATGTACAAATCCTGGAGACATATCTACTCCATGCTATGAACACTATGTCACCGGTTGCTACAGAAGCATCAAGATTACGGGTAGTTGCAGGAAAGAGGAGTGTAACAGATTTTGGAGCGAGGCGTTCGTATAACCCAATGTGGACAGCCGAAGCTGCATATATTGGTGGAGTCGATGCAACATCTTTGGTCAAAGCTGGTCGAGAGCTCGGAATCCCCTACTTTGGCACTATGTCTCATGCATATATTCAGTCACGCTGGGATGGAAAGATATCCTTCTCTGATTCTGAACTCTTAGCGTTCAGGGAGTATGCAAAGACATTCCCACATAACACGGTATTGCTAGTGGATACATATAACACCATCAACGGGACTCTGAATGCCATAATAATAGCAAGAGAACTCAGAGCTAATGGGTATGAATTAAAGGGTATTCGTCTAGATAGTGGTGACCTAGTCGAGTTAAGTAAAACTTGTAGAAGCATACTAGACCAGGCAGGATTCAATGGGGCTAGGATATATCTGTCCGATGGTATCAATGCTCTAAAAGCCAAAAAAATGTTGGATGCTGGAGCTAGAGCAGATGGATTTGGATGCGGAACGTATCTAGTCCATCCTCCAGCGTTGGGTGGGGTCTTTAAGATAGTTCAGTGCGGAGATAATTCTTACATGAAATTTACGGATAATCCCGAGAAGATGACCCTCCCTGGGCGGAGACAGGTCTACCGCCACTACGATGTTAGAGGTCAGGCTGCACATGACTTACAGGCTCTTTGGGAAGAAAAAATTGACTCAACAAAATACGTTCCTCTTCATAAATATTTATGGAAGGGAAGTGAACCATGCTATGAGTTTCCTTCGGTGAAGGAAATGCGAGAATATGTATTGTCCCAAATGAAGACAATAAAACCATCCATTAAACAGATATTTGATCCATCCTCCGGGAGTAAACCACCAATGTATATCGTCGATCTTTCTCCTGAGCTGGAGAAGATCCGTAACGTACTGATTGGTAAATACAAAAAAGAGTTCGGTGAAACAAAGAAGGATGGGGAGGGGTGGAAGGAGAGAATGAAAGAAATCTTTGAGTCTCACGAGAGAATTATGACATGGGACATGGGATCTGTGGATAGGTGAATATATGATGGAACCGAGAGAAGGAGATGCATTAATTGTGGTGGATGTACAGAACGACTTTGCTCACCCAGATGGTGCATTATATGTACCAGGAGCGGAGAAGATATTCCCGGTAGTGAGAAAGTGGATAAACACTTTTGTTCATGAACGGAGACCGATATTCATAACAAAAGATTGGCATCCACCAGATCACATAAGTTTCGATGAATGGCCAAACCACTGTGTCCAAAATACATGGGGAGCTGAAATACCAGAAGTTATTCCATCTTGGCGCGCAACTAAATTTATTCGAAAGGGTAAAGAACAGGATAAGGACGAATATTCTGGATTTGCACCCAAAGATGGGTTAGGAACGATGCTTAAGGACAGTGAGATAAAGAGAATCTTTGTTGTGGGGCTCGCAACTGACTACTGTGTAAAAGCCACCGTCTTAGATGCATTAAACTTAGGATTTGAGGTCATGGTTGTTCAGGATGGTATTTCAGCTGTCAATGTAAACGAGGGAGATGATGCAAAGGCAATAGACGAAATGTGTAGTGCTGGCGCAGTGATGATTTAATGAGTGCCGTGGACAAAGCTAGGTTAAATCGAGCCCTTGCAGTAGACTTTATTAAGTCATATGTAGAACAGGCAGGAGCCAGAGGTGTAATTCTTGGTGTATCCGGTGGTATAGATTCAGCTGTGTGTTTGGGTCTTGCAGTTGAGGCACTCGAGCTGTATCAAGTGTCAGGTCTATGGA
>BPTM01000074.1 GCA_023705945.1 Candidatus Heimdallarchaeota archaeon | reverse complement strand
ATTTTAGAAAAGAATTATTTAAAATATGATGAGCTTTTACAATCGGTTGATCTAACAGCAAAAGCTGGACATAGAGGACGTTATAAGAGATTAGGTTTAGAGCAAGCGTCTCCTACAATCTTAACACAATCTTTTAATCCGAGAGAACTCGTTCATCCACAAGCAGATAGAGGAATATCTTTGCGAGAAGGTGCTAGATTGCAAAGTTTCCCAGACAATTATGTTTTCTATGGAAGTTTTTCTCACATTGCAAAGCAAATAGGAAATGCAGTTCCTCCTCTTCAAATAAAGACTATTGCATTGCTAATTGAAAAAATGTTCTTTAGCTAGGATCTCACCATTTGAATCTATATCTGAGAGAAGCTACTATTTAACATTGGTGATAAAGAAAGGAAATGTAGTCATGAACATTGTTCCAATCGTTAGAATTTAAGATATTTACTATTCATAATAAATACTTTGCTAGGAAATTTTTTTGTCATCGTCCCAGTTTTTTCAAAACAATGCAAAAAATTCTATTCATATTATCAATACGATACCTTATTATTTCCTCTTCGTTCTTATAGATACATTAGATTTCAGATAAGAGATTGTAATCAAAGAGTTTGGAAGTATCAAGAAAGGGATCTTCATGCAAGGTTAGTCCTTCAAGAAAGAACAAGAGCTAGAAAAGTTATAGAAAAGAATCAGACAAGCTCTCACTAAACAACTGCAAAGATACAATAATCTCACACATTTTACTAATAATAACATATGGATAAACAAAAATTAAAAATATAAAGAAAAAAGAGAAAAAAATTAACCAGATTTTCGTAATGCACTAACAATCCTATCTTCTATATCACGTAGTCTGTCCTTCTCTTCCTCTGAAATACTTCCAGGATCTTCATAAAATGATTCAAGTAGTATTGGTTCTATACTTCTTATCATTGCTTCTTTGTTGTCAGTGTCAAATTCTGGTAGACAATAGTAACAACCATTGTATCCATGCGAAATTCCTCTATCTATACTACTATAAGCAACCTTGTTGATGTTTTTTATTTTTTCCACATATTTACAAGTGCTTTTGTGAATCTCTCGCAAATTTCTGTTTGCTATAAATGGATGGTCACCAACTACAAACATATTGGTGATTCTACCCATCTCTAAGCTATTTACTAGTTGTGTAATTGCGAAGCTATAGGAACCATCTACTATGTTTTCTGGAAGGACTATTGACAAAGAAGCTATGGTGTCGTCTCCAGAATTCAAATTCAGATTCCTAATTGATGCGGTTGTGTTTGCGTTTATTTGGTATTGACGATAAAGTAGAGATTCATTAAGTAAAGAAATCTCCTCAAATGTGGAATCTTCTGTTAATCGTCTCAAAATCCTCAAAGTTACTTCAGTTTCTGATGGAAATTCCTCAAAATCTAATACAAGATCTGAAAGAATAGGCTCTGTCGGCCAACCTTGTATATGAAAGATTAGACTCATTGTTCCACCTTCAATCATATCTACAATATTGAAATTCTTCCAAGCAGCATTATTATTGTCATTTATGAAGTAGTGAAAGTCAGTGTATGTTTGGATATTTGCTGGATCAGGTGCAGGATCATCCCCACTTTGTATTAGAGCAATAAAACAGTAATGACCAGGCGTTGGTATGTCTTGCGCTATCCATGTAAATGGTCCAACTATCTTAACTTCATCTGGATTTAAAGACGGTATCAACATTTGATCTATCGCATTCCAAGATGAAGGCGTAGGAAAAGTAGAAGGGTAAGACCAGAATAATGTTGCGGTTCCTGAAGTGGCTTGCGTTCCTCTATTTTGTATTCTTAAGTAGATGAAGTTGTCTTGTTGATATTCAATTGGTTCTCCTAAATCCTCTCTGTCCATTGCTACAGCTGATCCTAGCGTTTGTTGAGGATCACTTAGTGCTTGGTTATAGGCTATGATATCTGGACTTTTGTACAGTGTGCCTTCAATAGTAGGTTCTCTTCCTATGTCCAATAGATTATCACGCAAATACAAATCATGTTCAGGTAGCCCTAGAAATATATGTGAACCTATACCTAGAAGATTTTCTGCTGAAACGGGAGTATCATAGGAATCACGTTCGGCATATGCATAATCAAAAGCTTCTGATGCTGAAATTCTTCCATCTTGATTCACATCAACGATTCGACTTAGAGAAGAACCATTAGGATATTGTCCATTCATTGCAGCGATCCAATCTAATGCAAAGGGATCGAAAAATGCTCCTCCTATTGAGCTTCTATCTTCCTCGCAAGCTGCTGCAAAGTGTGTTCTTTTTGCAGTACTATTTACTATAACAGAATCAGTGAATCCTCCTGAAAAACATTGTTCCATCATGACCATAAGAACAGCAAAATCTGGGAGTCCACTTATTTTATTCGCAAAGGTTGAAGAAGAATAAATGCCATAAGAGATAGGAGAATATGTAACAATATATGATACATTACTAGCTCTGTATCCGTGATTATTTACATGGATAAGTAAGAAATCATCTTCTTGAAGTTTTGTAGCGAGATCATCAATTGTTGATTCTAACGCAGTAGCTGTTCCTCCATCATTTACTTGCATCCTATAAGGAGTATTGTCACCAGGCCAGTTACCAATGGGATAAGAACTAGTATTATTATAATTTATAGTACCATCATGATTCAGTACATAAATGTTAGAAGGACTGAAATCATATACGTCAATCAAAGTTCTATAGAGGAATTCTAAATCATTAACATGTCTATTATCAGATTCGCCTGAAAATAGAATGGCATAACGATTTCCTTGTGCATTAGTTAAAACGTTTGTTAGTGCTGGAATCTCTGCAGTTGAAAGCGTCCTTCCTTCTAATACATTAGGGAGTTTTTTTGGTGTGTGAATTGCTTCAAATTTATTATTCTCTGTAAAGAAATTATTTGGTGGAAATGTACTGTCTGTTTCTTCATAAAGCTCTCCTGTCTCAGAATCAAATAACAAATGTTTACAGGGGTGTCCCCAATTAAGCTCTGGAGCTAAATCTAGAAGAACAAAGGCTGTTTTTTTTGTTAGAGTTTTTTTCTTCTTAGGATCTATATTTATTTTACTATTTTTTGGTAATTCTTCTTCAAACAAATACAGATTGATATCATCAGCTAATTCTTCTTCACCTTTGACATTGAATCTCTTTATTTTCTCTAGAGCATTTTGTTTAATTTTTTCTTTTATTGTTTTAGACAATTTTATTTTTATAACCTCCTTTTTTTTTATTTATTGTCTATGAATACTAAAATCTCGATCATGAGGTGGAGTTTTACCATATCTGAGAATAACTTTATAGCTCTCTGGATATTTTCCTAGATACGGTGGAAATTCTCCTTCAACAATCTTATATTCGAAAGATTGACTATCAATTAAGAAGTAAAGGCAACGATGTCCCCAGTTTGCTTTTGGTTCTAAATCAACAAACACTAGAAAACCTTGAAAGGGCATAACAAATTCTTTAAAGCCAATTTTTATCTTATCTCCCTTTTCCAATAATTTATTATCCCAATAAGTAATTGATTCATTCTCTTCTTCTTCTGTAAGTTTCTTTAAAATAATCTCGATAAATCTCTTTTTCTCGTCCATACAATCTCTCCATTTAATATCTGTTGAAATTATCTATTTATCTCCTCTCACTTCAAATATGAAATTATCACTCTCTGATTATTCGTTATTACCACCAAATTCCTCTCCTTAGTAAACTGACCTTTAGTCAATTTTCTTTTATAATAGTTTTCCTTCTAGACCAGAATTGCCTATAATATTCTGAACACTTTCACATTATTATGTTGGCTGTGAAACTACATATATTTGCTCTTAAACTATTTATGAATGTAAATTTGATTGATAATGCTCTCAAAAAAATACGGATAAATTAGTGGATGACACATTATTTCTTTAGGCAAAAATTGCCAGAAAAAAGCCTTAAACTTAAAAAAATAGCTGTTTAGAAAGAAATTCGAAAAGGTAAATTTTAAATAATTAAAAGTGAATCACATTTGCTTCACGCATGGAGGTTGATAAGATGAGTGAGGTTGAAAAAACATTTATCAGAATTGATAATATAAATTATGAAATAGATTTAAAGACTAAAGAGGTTAAAGGACCTGACAAAAAGTATAACGAGAAAGAGTTCAAAGATAAACTAGAAAAAGTACCTTTTTTCGTTTTAGGTCCTGATGCAGAGAGTGATAAGACTCTGCATGCTTTTACAAATGAAGCAAAACTAGAAAAATGGTTAGAGAAGAAAAATCTAATTGAAGACTATAAGAAGAACAAAGAATTCAATAAGAGAGCCATGAAAAAACTAAGCAAAGGTGACGAAGAAGAAATTAAAAAACATCAAATTAAAATGGTCGAGGATTCAACTGAAGTTTTCCGCAAAATGTTGAAAGAAAACAACATTGAGCAAAATGAAGTTGAAAAAATAAAGAAACTATTTGAAGAGCAAGATCCCAATTATGGACCAATTCTACGATGTTTAGTTATCTATGAACACACTTGGTATAGAGGAAGTTATAAGTTTCTTTATTCAAGAACTTCATACCCTAACTTTGGATGGTATGGATTCAATGATAAAATTTCATCTATTTTGTGCATATTTCATAACGCTACTTTTTATGAACACACAAAGTATGGTGGACGACAACTATGGCTCTTTACTTCTAGACCTAATTTAACTTGGTGGCCATACTGGTTCAATGATATAATTTCATCAGCAATAGTTCATTTTTGATAAACCCAAGATACCTTGATATATTAATTATTGAATTTCTTCTCTTTTTTTTCTTTAAAACTCAACTATTTCTTCTTCTTAGCTTTTTTTACAGCTCTAATTCCTGTAAAAATTCCTATAAGGAATTTGAAGGAATAGATCATTTGCCTAAACTCATACTTGATTTAAAAAACATATAATTCCTATTTATGAGAAGGAAATATGAAGTGCATCACAATGAAAGCACTGTAGAAGCAGTAATTTTCTAAAGCCCTATTCTTAATAAATAATGTTGTGTACTTTTCCTTGTGATAAGAAGTAAAATAGCAATTAGTTCCAAAAAAAATTATTCTTGTGAGATATAAAGAAAATTCCTGTTAAACTCTCAATTATTTGCTAGTAAATACTTGCTTAATTTCTTAGAAAGAGCAACTATAGTCAATATAGGTGGCATTCCTAAAGGACTGGGAAATACGCTTGCGTCACTTACAAATAAATTACTTATTTTAGTCTCCTGATTTTCATCTACTACTTTACCTATTGGAGCTGTACAACAAAGATGACCTGATTCATACACTCCTCTAGTTATGGTCTCTGGTTTTGCTCCTGAAGCTAGCAGTATTTTCTTGTTTATCTCATGCGCTTCATCCAAACTCTCTTGGTCTTTTTTAGTTAGAGATTTTTTATAACAAATTAAAAGGAAAAACAGTTTTCAATAGTAAGATGTCTTCAAACATACTATCTTTTGTTGTAGGTTCTAATATTAGGTTATTAAGGCTCTTTCACATTAGCTT
>BPTM01000073.1 GCA_023705945.1 Candidatus Heimdallarchaeota archaeon | reverse complement strand
TGAGAGCTCTTGCTTATGAGAAATTTGTTGAATTCAAAAACTATCTAGATTTGTTAGGAAAAAAAACTATTCTACTAACTGGTGACTATGATGGAGAGGATAGTAATGTGAAATATGCTGATGTGATTATTGCAACAAATGAAAAGATTGATTCAGCAATTCGACATCAAGCAAAGTGGATCAATAAGATTGGTTTAATTGTAGCTGATGAGGTTCATCTCATTAATGACTCCTCTAGAGGTCCTACATTGGAGGTTGTTATTGCACAGCTCAGGAAATTAACAAAAGCACAGATTTTAGCTCTCAGTGCGACAATAAGAAATGCTGATGAAATCGCTAGATGGTTAGAAGCGGAACTCGTCTCAAGTGATTGGCGTCCTGTTAAATTGAATGAAGGTGTTCTCAATGGAAATCAAATAATCTATGA
Organism: Candidatus Heimdallarchaeota archaeon; assembly: GCA_023705945.1. GTDB lineage: Archaea > Asgardarchaeota > Heimdallarchaeia > Heimdallarchaeales > Heimdallarchaeaceae > UBA460. The sequence goes on along the minus strand of BPTM01000073.1, from coordinate 8,414 downwards.
AGATCGCACAACGTCTATACCATTAATCTATAAAAACAGTTTCAACAATCTAATCACCCATATACTGAAAAAAAGGAATCAAGCTCTGGTCTTTGTTACAACAAGAAATATGGCAGAATCAACAGCAAGGAATCTAATTAACAACGTGAAGAAGACTCTTACAAAAGAGGAACAAGAACAATTGCTTTTAGCAGCAAAAAAAATAACTACCTCAGGAGAACAAACTAAACAAGCAAAAAACCTAGCACAGTTAGTTCAAAATGGAGTCTCATTTCATCATGCTGGATTAAGTCCAACTCAAAGAAGAATAATAGAAGAGAATTTTAAAAAAGGCTTCTTAAAAATCCTTAGTGCTACCCCAACTCTTGCCGCAGGAATCAATTTACCGGCTCGGTATGTTATAATAAAAAGCATCTATAGATATGATGTTACTTTGGGTAGTTATCCAATTCCTGTTTTGGAATTTAAACAACAATCTGGAAGAGCTGGAAGACCTCAATATGATAAAGAAGGAGATGCTATAGTTATTGCAAAGAACGAGTACGATGCACAAAACCTTCTAGAGATGTATATTACAGCTGATACTGAAGACATAGATTCTAAAATAGCAACAGAACCAGCACTACGTCGGATAGTGTTAGGTCAAATTGCAACAGATAACACTCAATCTTTGGACGAATTGCACGAGTTCTTTGGTCAGACTTTTTATGGCTATCAACAAGATCCAACAAGTTTAAGCACAATTCTCCGAAAAGTCATCAGATTTTTGAGAGAAGAAGGTCTTATCACAAAAGATCCAGATTACTTAATTGCAACAAGTTTTGGCAAACGCGTAAGCCAACTATATATTGACCCTCTTAGTGGAATAATTATAAGGGAAGGGTTGATGAGAGCAAAACCAATGGCTAAAGGTTTACTCACAGAAATCAGTTTTCTTCATTTAGTCTGTTCAACTCCAGATGTTAGATTCACAACTGTAAAGAAAGATGATCAATTCAAACTAATTAACTATGTAAGCGATCATGAAGATGAATTTCTAAAAGATCTCCCTACAACATCTTTTGAATTGGAATTATTTATGAGCCAATTGAAAACTGCTTTAATTCTTAAAGATTGGATTGCTGAAACACCAGAGGATACAATGTTAGACCGGTATAAAATCGGTAGTGGTGACATATATTCAGTCGTAGCAAATTCAGAATGGTTGTTATATGCTACTTCTGAAATAGCTAAATTGTTAGGTCATAATGAGATTGCAAAACGTACAAGTATTCTGCATAACAGGATTGTAAACGGAATAAAAGGGGAGTTAGTTGACCTTGTACTGATTCCAGGTGTAGGTAGAGTAAGAGCAAGAATACTTTTTGATAAGGGTTACAAAACAAGGGAGATACTCAAGCAGACCAAGCCCTCAGACATAATAAAACTCTCAGGATTTGGGAAAGAGCTAGTTAAATCTATTTATTCTCATTTGTTAGGGGACAAGTTTGTTGAAAGAGAGATAGGTTCAACAAGTGAAGAAGAGAAAGCTACTTCGAACATTTTGGCTTCAATCCCACAGAAAAGTCTAGAGGATTTTTTCTCCAAATGAGCAATACTTTAAAAATATTAGAAATACTTTCAAATTGGTAATAGTGAGTTCAGAAGAATTAGTTTTAAAAGAGCTTGAAAGAATTCAATTTGATTTCGAAAATAAGGATATTTCTGTTAAATGTGTGAAGAATCTTGAAGAATTCGATATGGGAGACAGAAAAATAAAATTGTTGAAAGGAGTTAGAATAAAGATTCCCTTCTGGCTTGCAACTTTTCTGGAAAAAGATGGTTATATTGAGTTTGAAGAAACTAATGAAATGAATTTTCCTATACTATATAAATTGTCAAAGAAAGAAGGGGATAACATTGCTCTTCAACAACTAAATTCCTACTTCTATATTGCCATGAGGAAGACTTATGAGGAGTTTAAGGATAAGAAGAAATCCATTCCTTATCGTCAAATTGAAGCTATTGACATGAAATTAAGAGAACTTATGACTATGAGACTTTCCAAAATCATAAAAATTGCTGAAAAGGGGAGAAATATTACCACTAAAACGCGAAATTTTACACCAGAGGAAAGATGGCTGTTCGAGTTTGTTTCAGAAGCAATAGAAAAATGGAAAGCTATAGTTAAAGTTTCAGACATAGTATGAGCTTGATATCGAGTAACAAAATTTATATCATAGTTTTCCTTTTGCTTTATGTGCCGAAGTATATCTTTATTTGTGGAGCTTTAATTTCTGGATTAGGGAAAGGAGTTGTAACATCTTCAATAGGGAAGAATCTCCAAGTACGTGGAAAAACAGTAAACGTTATCAAAATCGATCCTTATCTTAATATTGATGCGGGAACTATGAATCCTTATGAACATGGCGAAACATATGTAACAGCTGATGGGTCGGAAATAGATGTTGATTTTGGCCATTATGAACGTATGCTAAATTTGGAGATGTGCGGAGATCAAAATATAACAACCGGTCAAGTTTATCAATCTGTAATAGAAAAGGAGAGAAAGGGAGATTTTCTAGGAAAAACTGTTCAAGTAATTCCCCACATAACAGATGAAATCAAACGCAGAATAAAAAATATTGCTGAAAAAGAACTAAATTTAGATGTTCTTATCATAGAGGTGGGTGGTACAATTGGTGATATTGAGAGTCAACATTTCTTAGAAGCAATCAGACAGCTCCGAAGAGAGATGCCTCAAGAAGACACTCTTTTAGTGCTAGTCACCTATATTTTAGAACCTCCAAATTTGAAAGAACAAAAAACAAAACCCATCCAACATGCAGTAAGAGATTTACAAGCTATGGGGCTAAAACCGGATATTATGGTCGCTCGCGGTGCTAATAATTTGACAGAAAAGTCAAAAGACAAAATCGTTATGTTCTGTGATGTACCTGCTAATGCAGTATTTTCATTGCCTGATTTAGACAATGTTTTATCCGCACCATTATATTTGGATAAACAAGGATTTGGCTCAACTCTGAATCTTAAAATGAGGTTTGAGGACATTACAGCTGATTGGTCAGAGGAAGAGAGATTACTTGAAAAATTCTCTAAGAAAGATAATAATGTACACATCGCTATCATTGGAAAATACACTGAATTAGCCGATTCTTATATTAGTGTGAAGGAAGCCATCCGTCATTCAGCAGCTCACAGTGATGTTCATGCTAGCATTGAATTTATCTCAACTGAAGATTATGAAGAGAATCCAGAAAGGATTCATGAGTTAAATAAATTTGATGGTATCCTTGTTCCAGGAGGATTCGGATCAAGAGGAGCTGAAGGCAAAATCTCTGTGATAAACTATTGTAGAGAAAACAAAATACCTTTTTTGGGTATTTGTTATGGATTTCAGCTTGCTGTTATAGAATTCGCGCGAAATAGCTGTAATCTTGATAACGCAAATACCACAGAAATCGATACCAAAACACCTCATCCTGTAATTGATATCTTACCTGAACAGAAGGAAATTAGTGATTTAGGTGGTACTATGAGACTTGGGAAGCACAAAATTCTCATTGAAAAAGGATCTCTTTTCGAGAAACTATATGAATCAAATGTCATAGGAGAAAGACATAGACATAGATACGAGGTAAACCCTGAATATATTGGACAGCTTAAGGATAAAGGTTTAATTTTCTCTGGTCGTTCTGAAGATGGGAAAAGGATGGAAACACTTGAAATAGGCGATCATCCATTTTTCATTGCTACACAATATCATCCTGAATTTCAATCACGACCACAAGAACCAGCTCCACCATTTTTGCATTTTATTATGTCAGCAACTAAGAGATCTACACAGAGATAGTGAAAAACACATTTACTTAATATAGGATAATGTTTACATATCTATTGTGACCAGCAGTATGGGAGTTCAAGACAAAATCGATAAAGTAATTGATGATATCTCAAAAAAGATTCAAAAATATAATGAACATAGAAAACTCTTTCAGAATCTGTTCAGACATGCAAAAAAAACTTTGAATCCTTCTAAATTTCCAGTGAACTTTGGTATCGTTACAACAGATAGTACATTTACAAAAAAAGTAGCTTCTACGAATATAGATGGTTTGAAAATAGCCGGTGTAGATGGTGGAGTAATTCACAGATCGCTCAATTTCTTTGATATTGCACTTATCCGAGCTGTTGGAGTTCTTTTTTACCATCGTAAAGATGATAATCCAATGGTTCGTTATTTTCCTGAAGAGCAACCTTTTCCGGATATACTTACTAGTATTGAACCTTTATCCCAGAATGAGCTTGAAACATTGATTTCTATCTGGCGTATGCAGAAGGAGATTCGTTGTGGATTATCTCTTTTAGAAGAAGATCAACCTGATATAATAATGTTGGATGGATCTGTACTCCCTGTTCTAGATAGTAGGGAAGTCAAACAAAGTGAGTTTCTTTTGCAACAATATCTAAATCTAAAAGCACTTTATCGGAAACTTTATTCAAAATGTCAAAGAAATCGAATAGCATTGTGTGGAATTGTGAAGGATTCTCGTTCTGCTATCCTTACAAACAAATTAGCAGCTATTCTACCTCATTTAAGCAAGTTAAAGGGTTTTGAACAATTAATAGAAATTGATTATCGTCCTATTATCAGACAACTTCGAGACACAGATTTACTATTCCAAGTTCTAGACACAAATGAACGAACATTTGAATTTTTACTTACAAAATTCAATGATGAAACAGATAAAAATCTACCAGATTTTGAGATCCATTGCTTTTATCAAAAAACAGCTGAATTTGATGCACCTTTAAGAATTGAATTCCCAGTATTAAATATTGAAGAAGGTAATCTAGTAGAGAAAATATCATCTCTAGTTAATGCAGTATCTAAATATAACCCTGAGTATGGACTGCCAAATGTTATTATAGAAGCAGATGCTAGAGCACGAATACCGGAGACTGATGCTGATATCTTAGTAGATGAAATAGCAGCGAAGATTGGTTACTCAAGCTTCTCGTTACAAAAACGAAGAAGTAGGTTACCATTTAAAACAGGTGTCTAAATGTCAAAAAAGAGTATAGGTACAATTATAGTCGATGAAGATCACTCACCCAACCCAACACAATTCAGTTTTGTTTTGACTAAAACTGAAGATGAATTTAAAATGCAAAAAGGGATGTTTATAGTCGTTCCTTCTGAAGAAGGAGAAATAATTTCTGTTGTTAACGAAGTTTTTAAGACAAATAGATACTTCTCCTCACCATCAGCTGTAAGAGCTTATGAAACAAGTGGAAAAACTTTAGCTTCTATTTTTCCAGCTGATAGATGGGAATATATCATTGCAAAAGCAAAACCTCTGGGCATTATAACTGAAACAGGTATTCAAAGATTGATGTACCCTGTATCTCCAGGCGAAACTGTATACTCGCCCGATAAGCAAATATTAACTAGATTCCTTGGTTTAGAGAGTACAAAAGGATTGAATATAGGGGTTATTGGACAACACGAATTAGAGGTTAGGTTGAATTTAACAAGATTCCTGCAGAAACACGCTGCAATACTAGCGATATCAGGTGCAGGCAAGTCTTATACAGTTTCAGTGGTTATTGAAGAGCTACTGCTAAGAAAAAAAGAAGAAGGAAGAGTAGCTATGGTACTCTTTGATGTTCATGGAGAGTACAAGGGAATGGCAGATGATAATTCTCCATTTGCAAATTCAATAGATGTATTTCCTGCAGCTTTAATTCAATTTGCAACTAATTCCTTGAGCGGGAGACAGTTTGCTATCTATGAGCCCAAGATGTCATCAGTTCAAACGAGGGAACTATCAAAGATTACTTCCAAGCTTTACAAAGAAAAAACGAAAAAAGGTATCACTTATACTATTGAAGACATTTTAAAAGAACTCGAAAATGATGATCAAATAAACCCAAGGAGCAAGGAAGCACTAATAGGATGGCTTTATTCTTTGAATGGGACCCGGTTATTTGGACAAATTGAAAACCCAAATCTTGAGGAAATTTTAAAACCAGGTAAACTGATAATTTTTGATCTTAGTGAGTTTACAAGCCTAAAACTCAAACAGATGATAGTCAGTTATATTCTTTTCAGGATTTTCAATTTACGTAAAAAACAATTGGTACCTCCGACTACTATCATACTAGAGGAAGCACACCAATTTGCAAGTGAATCAAAAATAGAGATGGCAATCGCTCGACCCATAGTAGAAACAATAGCACGCGAAGGAAGAAAATTTTTCACTTCCCTAATACTAGTTAGTCAACGTCCAGTAAAATTATCAACCACTGCCCTTAGTCAATGTAACACTCATATAATTATGAAGATTCTTAATCCTTATGACCTTGATTTCATAGGAAAATCATCAGAGGGAATAGATAGAGCTACTTTGGGTTCTATTACTTCACTTGGTGTTGGTGAAGCAGTTATAGTAGGTAATGCTGTTAATCATCCTATTTCAGTGAAAATTCGAAAACGTAGAACAACTACTATGGAAACAAAAAATCTTGAAGAATCTGCAATAAGTTTTGAGAAATAGTGCTTGGGTTCGTTAATCAAAATCTTTTTAAATATTGGACAATCCCTCGATTCAGTAACTCTTACTACTTGGTGAAAATATGAGCAGCATTCCCATCAACACCCTACGAAAGGTTATAGGTCAATATATTATAATCAGATTAAAAGATAATGTGAAATATAAAGGAAAACTTCAAAGTTTTGATCAATACATGAACTGTCATTTGAATGACGCAATAGAAATTATTGATGATGAAGAAGTTTCAAATTATGGAAACATATTTGTTAGAGGGAATAACATACTTCTTGTACAATTATCAGCTGATGAAATTTAAATTCAACTAAATTCATCATCTAAGTTATCGTTCTCAGATGGATGTAACCTACGATTTCTCTTATTACGCAATCGTTGATCGTAATCTTCAACTTCTTTTTTACGTTCATCTCTATACTCATCTAGTAAGCTATCTAGAATACTCTCTTTCTTCTCAGCTACTCTGATATCCATTTCCTTTTTTGCAGAGTCTAACATCTTTTGGAGATCTTCTTCCTTAATTACAGCTATTTCATCAATTCTAATTATCTCAACATCAGTTGGTTTTGCCATAGGTATTTCTTCTTCGAACAATTTCAGTTTAGCATTGTAAGATAGTTGGTCAACATTGCCAATCATACCCTTAATTCTATATGACAACAATTGTTCTGCAGTTTTTCCTCCCCCACCTGTACTATCTAAGATTAAAACAACATCTCCCGGACCCAAACCATAAGTTTTTGCAGTATTTTCAATTTCCTCTTGAGAAAACTTCCTTATAACTTTTAATGGAACCCATCCTTCAATTCCACGTAACAATGAAACTTTCTTGAGTTCATCAACCCTATCCTCATATCTTTCAAGTTCTTGTTCAAGATTACTCATCTTTTCTCTTAAGAAAGATATTTCATTTTCTTTAACTATGAAGACTTTTTCTCTTTGAAGAGTCTCCATATATTCAGATTTACCCTCTAGTAACTTATTCTCTAAATACTCCATTTTTTCTTCCAAAGACCGATATTCTATATATAATTCACTGTTTTTCCTTCGTTCCCAATCTAACTGCTCCTGTAACATAATTATCTTTGAATTTAGATCATAAGTAGAGATAGGAGGAGTATCTTTCTTTTCTTTTACTGCTGTTAGAGGTTTTATTTTCACCTCAACTAATGATTGGTTTATTACATTTTCAGCTTCAATTAGAGATTTTCCTTTTACAATTAAATCTTTAATCTCATCCCTTATTGACCTGTCAAACTTGTCATAGTATTTTCGATCAATTTTTTCGAATTCATTCTTGAACTTAATATAACCCTTGTATGCAGATGCAAGAGAATCTCTCTGATGAGCATTTTTGACTAGAACACCATGCTGCATTACAAGTTTTCTTGAGATTTCATTTTTTTCAGAGACTGTCATGACACTTCTCGGTGTATAGGTACGAGAGTTTAGTGCTGCTGCTACTTTCTCGACATAGGCTGGATAAGGATATACATCAACACATATCAGAGTTGGTTTACCATATTTTGTAATTTCTCTAATAATTTGTCCTCTACTAGCTTCTCTGTAACTAGCAATTTTCAAAATCTTCCCATTCAGATCCATGATTGAGAGACCAATAGTCAGACCAGGATCTAGACCTACAATCAACCTTCTTAGAGTCGATTTGATCTGAACTTGTTGAGACAAAGGAATAAATTCAACCCTTTCTTTGTTAACAGGATGAATTTTAACTTGACATGTTTCTCCTCGTCTTCTTCTAAAAGTCTTAGTAACTTCTGAGAGTGGGGCATAAACAAGATCGGAAGAGCGTCGTGTAGGGAAAGAGTGTAGATCTCGGTG
>BPTM01000072.1 GCA_023705945.1 Candidatus Heimdallarchaeota archaeon | reverse complement strand
AGCAATGGTATGATGACCAGTTTTACGATCCTGAAGCCATAGAACCTTTGGATTATAGGGGAATGTTGGTTCAATTTGTTGATTCATTCTTTATTTATACTATAATCGCTTTACTTATTGTCTGGATTGTTGAAATTGTTCTTAGAACTTTCAGAGAAAAAATAAGTGATGATATTGAAAATACAATACGCGTTTTAATCAGATTTATTGTAATACTATTTTTCGGTATCGCTTATATGACCAAATTTGAGAATTTCGTAGGTGCAATCATAGGAGTTGCGGCAACTGTGGGTGCTGCTTTTGGCTTAGCTGCATCAAAGTCCTTGGGACAACTATTCTCAGGATTACATCTTGTACTAAGTAAGCATCATAATGTTGGTGATTATCTGATTATTAATGATATGAATATTGAAGGTGTTGTAACAGGAATCTCTACAAGTTTTGTTACGATCCTTCAACCTAACAAAACAACAGCAGTGATACCTACTGACAAACTACGTGAAGAAGAAGTTGTGAATATTAAAGTAGAGGACTTTGAAACAGAGAAAGATGGGATAACTCATTTATTTTTGTATGGTAAAAAAGTTCGTGAAACTCATTACGTATATCCTGTAAAATGGGCTACTCATTCAGATGATCGACACTCTCAAGCTGTAGAAGCAATTATGGAAACTGGTGAAGATTTCAAGGACTATATAGATGAAGAAGTAGATTGGATGATATATGAACGAGATAGATTGAACAGAAGATACTTGATAAGTCTAACAGTTATTGACCCTAAGATTTTACTCCACTTAGCTGAAGATTTCACACGTATATTGGAAGCCAATTACGAAAAAATAAAGTACTCTAACAAGAATAAATCTACAAGTAAGAAATCTGATAATTAAAATCCTTAATCTTCTTTTTTCCTTTTTGGATATAGAAAGTAATCGAAAATTCTATTATCCTCCATTATTTTGCTTTAAACCTCTTAACCATAAGAATAAATCAGTTTTACAATTAGGACATTTACTATTCTGCTCTAGCCATGTTATGAGATGTTCTTTATGTGCATATGTTTCACAGCAAGGTGTTTTGACAACTATGTTCTTTTCAGAAGGTCTTAAATCAAGTAAACAGACTTTACATGTTGGTCTATGAGCATTACATTGATCGCAAGTCTCCTCATTAGCTTCAAAAACACTATCACACTGGTAACAAAAGAGCTCTTCAACTTCCAAATCGTCAAAGTCCTTCAGTAAAATCTCTTCATGCATCTTAGCGAGAAGCTCAAGGTATGCTGATACCTTCTCGCTGCTTCTGATATGTGCTTCTGCAAATTTACGATTCAGTGTAAATTGTTTCAAATCTGCTTTCATATCAATTAGCATATTATTAATTTCTTCTTTTTCAAGTAGAGTCTCATAGAATGAGTGATGATTTGAATGAAAAATGTAGAACTCACTGGAACTAGGTAAATCGACATCATCAGTTTCACTCTTCTTTCCTGTTTTCCGCTTGATACTGAAAGCTAATGGATAATCTGTTTTCATCATCGTATCTATAATTATTTCATTAATTGAATGAACTTTTATTGTTGTTCTATGAAAGAAATTGTATTTATGTTTTTCAGGGAAATAAAAAATAACCCTAGGAATTTGATCAAGCTGTTTTTCTATAATATCTCCGCCTAGTTCTATAATGTTAGATACAATTTTTGTAAGTATCTTTTCTTTATCAGTAACCAGCTCCTTAGCATGATCTATATAGACTTCTGCTAGTTTGGAAGGCGTTCGAGTTTCTCTCTTTAACCTAATGTACCAATAAACACGCAAAAAAATTGGGATAATTATAATGCAACCCACAACATAGAAAAGTAAATAATAAAACCTGAATATATTAGCATATATATCATATGAAACAAAGAATCCTCCTAGGATGACGGCAATAATAAAAATTGCCGAGAGGAGTCGCTTTAGATAATACTTATTCATTGTAGAACATGTATAATGTCCTTATAAGACAATATATATGTTTCCAATTAGATTTGACAAAAACTTAAAAAATCAAAATAGCATTTCAGTATCGTGACAACTAAAAATCCTCACGAAATTTGCATTTGGGAGAGTAAAAAAAATTGTTCTGATTGTGGATTGAAAGGTAAATTACACTGCCATTTAAACATTAAATACTCGATAATTTTTGGTATACCCTTCTTCATTGCATTTATACCTGCATTTGTAGGTTTGATTCTTTTAGGATTTCCGTTGAATCTCATATCTATTCTCTCTTGGATAGGCTACATCGTGTTTTTCTTCCTTGTTTGGGAACCTCAAATACTCTGTTCTCATTGTCCCTATTATGCTGAAGGTAAGAGCAAAACTCTGCATTGCTCAATCAATTACGGATTTTTGAAAACATCTAAATTTAAACCAGGTCCCATGAGTAAGTTCGAGAATGTACAATTTCTGATAGGTGCAAACATTATTTTCTTGATTCCTGTAGTATTTCTGATAATAGGGCAATTGTGGATCTATCTAGGTATCACACTATTCGGCATTGTGTTATGGTATATCTTCATTCAACTGTATGTTTGCAAGGATTGCGTGAACTTTTCTTGTATTTTGAATAGAGTACCAAAGAAAGAAAGGGACGAATTTCTTAAGAAAAATCCCAAAATGTATAAAGCTTGGAAGGAAAGTGGATATCAATTTGAAGATGAATGAAAAAAAAGATAAAGTAATAATAGACATTATGTTTTTATTGTAATAATCTGTAAAGTAAACAATGTTGATTAGAGAAGCAACTACAGCTGATGCAGCAGGAATTGGTCATGTAAAAGTCAATTCGTGGAGAACGACCTACAGAGGACTATTTCCTGATGAAATTCTAGATCATCTATCAATTGAAGAAGAAACCACAAAATGGGCTAGAAACCTTGATAGTATCTCAAAAACCGATACGAGCTTAGCTCTAGTTGCAGAAAATGAATACAAAGAAATTGTAGGATTCGCAGTTGGAAGAAAAAATGAAGACAGAATTTTTCGTTATGATTGCAACCTAGGTATAATCTATATTCTTAAGGGATATCAGAGAAAAAAACTGGGAAGTAGATTAACTGAACAGATAGTAGACTTCTTCGTTGAAAAGCGTTTTAAATCAATGATAATCTGGATTTTGAAAGGGAATCCAAGCTCTCTATTTTATGAAAAATTAGGCGGGATACCAAAAGAAATACAACGAGTTGAGAGAGGGGGCATTATATACGAAGAGATAGGATACGTGTGGGAAGATATATCAAAGATTTTCTGAAAAGCCTTTCCAGCTATTTTTTTCGATAGAGAATGTATTTGACAGGAACAATATGTCCTTTATTGTAATGATTTAATACTGCATCTAATTCTTTCAAAAGATAATGATCATTTATGCAAAACAGAGCAGCTGTTTCTGAGATATCAAACCACTTCTCTCCATCTATGCTACACTCTGCAATTTCATGTTGTTCAATAATAAGTTCGCTCATCATTTCATAAGATAAACGATTTTTCCATATAAAAACAGAGAAAATATTTTAGTTTAAATAGACTGAAAGAGGAAAAGAGAATCATCTTTTCCAGAATTGCCACCATTTTTTGGACGTAGAACCTTCTTTCTTGTCTACTTTTTTAACTGTCCTTCTTAATTCCATCATTCCATCCCTTAATCCCAATTTATAGATAAGCCCACGAAAACCATCAGGCTCATTTTCTTCTTCGATAACATAAATAATCGGAAATCTTTTCCTCTCTACTTCTAGCAGTCTAGTGATTCTACCAGCTTCATATTTCTCTTTAACTTGACTGTCTTTACCTATCCAGACGTAAAGGATGTTGTAAGCATCTAGAACAAAAGCATCATCGGATTGAAAGTGTTTGTGTTTAATAGGTAGTTCTGCAACTATTATCTCTCCTTCATCATTCTCCTTAATTTGAAGTAATCTGAAATCTTTTTCATATTTTGTGTCTATTGATTTGAGAAAACCTAAGGTATCTCCTTCAACAACTTCAAAGGCAATCTGTTCCTTAAACTCTGCAGGTTCGAAGCCTTGATTGATAGTTTCAATTTTCAGTTCTTTATTTTGGCCTTCAATCTTCTTTGCTCCCCAAGAACCTATAAATTTCTCATCAGCAAAAGATTTAGAACCTAACCATATCCACAGATTGTTTTCTGTTTCAATAATATACACATCTCCATTAAGAAACTGATAAGGATCCGTGATTGGAATCAATTCATTTCCTACAATATGAAATACGCTCATAGATAGTACAAGTATTCATTTATTAAAACAGTTTCCCAACCGTTCCTCATGGTTTTGTTTGATAGTTTGCAAAGTCTTTTATATTTCCATTAAGAGTGCAGATAGTGTAAATATATTGTAAATAAATAGTGATTTACTTTATTATATTTCAAGTTGTATGGTGATAAAAATTAGAAAACAAAGAGTCATAAAAGATTACGAAGCCTTGAGGAAATTACATAAAGAAGGCATCGTTGCGCAAGTAAAAACGTTTCCCAAAGGTAAGAAATCCATGGATCATCTGGCCATAGGGTTTACTGCTCCTAAGGGGACCCCTTATGCCGGAGGTAAGTATAAATTAGAGATTTTCTTTGGACCAAATTATCCTTACAAACCTCCATTTGTAAGACTTCATACGCCTATATGGCACCCTAATTTCTGGCCTAATCCAAAAGAATATCCAAAGAAAAGAAATATTTGTCTCGCTCTTGTAGATAATGATTTAGTTGGAAAACACGATGGTTGGTCTCCATCAAAAAGTATCACTACAGTCATTCACTCGATACTTGCTATGTTTAATGTTGAAGGAGCTTATGTTAATCCTAAAGACGTATTTAACAAAGAAGCAGCTTTAGAATTCTTGAATAATAAGAAGAAATTCATTAAAAAAGCAAGTTCAATTAGTAAAAAATATGCAAAATCTTACTGGTAACTCTAAAATATAGCTAATTTGTTGTGAAAATTATGGAAAATGAAGGAACTAATTATCCTGCTGAATATAAAAAACTACTTGAGAAAATTGAAGCAATTGAAAAAACTCTAGAATTGTATAAAGTTGATAAAATTGTAGAGGATAAAGAAAAGGAAACTAAAGAAATTAGTGAGGAAACCATAACTGAAGATATTCTTCAGATCAAACCTATTTCAGAAATTGTAATGAAGCCTAAAGCTTATTTAAAACTTGCAAAACATGCTTTAACATATGCTAATGATTCTATTCCTAAGAAGAAATGGGTTGAAGTAATAGGATTACTTACAGGAAAAATTAAGGATGAAGAAACACCATTAGAACGAATTGTTGTTGAGGATTACTGGCCTGTAGATCAAGGTGATGCTGTAAGCGTAGAAATTGTTGATCAAAACATATTTACAGAAATCTTCCACAAGAAAAGTAACAAGCATTTTATAATCGGTTGGGCTCATTCCCATCCAAGTTACACTCCCTTCTTGAGTGGTGATGACTACAGAACACATCTAAGATATCAAACGTTTTGGAACAAATCTATAGCTCTTGTTATAGACCCTCTGATGCTTTCTCCCACGGATTATGGGATTGGTGTATTCCGCATTCATCAAGACAAACAAAAATATTACCAGCTATCTGTTGAAGTTCAAGGAATGAGTAGTGAAGCGTGTTATGAGTCTATAAACACTTTTATGAAAAATAAAGAGGATAATTCTTAGATAAAAATTATACGAGTTGCATTTTAATTGGAGTTAAATGATTTCAAAACTTACTTAGCAATCGGAATTGTTGGTTTAGTTGTTGGAATACTATACTTAATTCTCCAAGATGATTTATCTAAAACACTAGCAATTTTCTTCATAACTCTGTACATTATTGTTTCTTTAAGATACATTTTGGAAAGGAGACACTATAAGAAGCACAAAGCTATTCTTGCTAGTACTCAATTCTTGCTCCTCCCTTTTAGTATTATTTTGATGGGTAACTATATCTCTCCTCTAGTAAACGATTTTTTCACAATAACTATTGATATATCCTTCAATTTAGTTTCTCTGTCTCTTATTGCTCCAGTTGTAATTTTAACTTTTCACTTTAATAATTACTACTCAAGAAAATGGCCAGCAATAGCAATTAGAAGAAAAGTGAATAAGAGAAGAAGTATTCCCTTATTAATTCATAGTGTTTTTGTTTTCACAATTCTATTAGGCTTTTTTATAAACGGGCAAATTGATCTAATTAGTCTCATTTTCACAATTATATACTTGGTTTTTATTTTTAGATATTTCATATTTGTTAGACTGATAAAATCAGAAAGACGTACAGTAATAATGTCTAGTAGTTCTCCAAGTAGAAGCTCTACTAGGGCAAGAACCTCATCAACTACAAGCCGAAGGTCCTCTTCTCAAACTTCCAGAAGCAGACAAATATCCTCTACAACAAGAACTAGAACCGCACAGTCAGCTTCTAGAGCTAGAAGAAGTAGTGCTAAGATTGCTCCTGGTATTGAAATAGCAACCAGAAAGAAAACTAGGAAATCCACAAAAACCACTAAAACTACAGTTCGTGATTTTTTCCCAAATGGCAAAGCTAGTAAAGATGAGGTGAAATGCATTATATGTTTTATGGAGTTTGAGAAGAAGGAAACAAGAAAGGTAATCCTCTGCCCTCATTGTAAGTATCCTGCTCATGAGGATGAATTTAGAAGCTGGTACCAAAATTCAAAATATTGTGCAAGATGTAATAAGGCAATTTCAACCTCATATGTAAGAAATCCTAAATACAGAATTACAGCAAAAATCTATATTGAAAGAGTGATTGAAAAATTATAAAAACTATTAAGTCTAATTATGTCAAGAGTGCAGAAAACCAACTATTAAATACATCTCACTTAAAATACATTAAGGTCTAAAAATGGGTACTTTAACACATATAACAGGATCATTCATAACATCTCTCTCCTTAGTTGGTGTTTCTATATACTATTTTATCGAAGGAAATGTTGATTTAGGTAAATTTTTCATTTTCTTATCTATCTATACTTTCATAACCTTATTTTACATAATTAGAAGTTTGTTCTATTTAAAACATAAAGCCACATTCAACGAATTCATTTATGTTTTTATCTTACCCATTGTTCCAGTTCTAATATTACTAGCTCAAATGCTATTTGGTATAAATACTGATTACATAGTTTCCACTGGAGGGTTTACAACCGGTAGTTTCAATTATACATACTATATCAATGCAATCGATTTTCTTTTATTACCTTATTATCTCTATAGCACATTTTTACTCTTTAGAACCTTCATTAGATATCCATTCATCAGATTTAAAAGCACAAGTGAAAAAGGCATGAATCCAAAATTCGCTGGAGTTTTACTTATGTTAATTATCCCCACTGTATATATTGTTACATCAATAACATATTTTGAAAATTTCTTTCTTTTAATATCTGGAATAATATATCTTTACTCAGCTATTATGGCTTTAGGTGTATGATTAATAATTGACATCTTCTTAGCTTCTTTTTTGTCTTGGTTTCTTAGACTGTTTAGGATACTTTTGGCTTGGAATTTTATGCTTAGGTATTTTTTGTTCTGGTATTTTGTCCCTTTTAACTTCATGAATCTCTGTTGTTGCAGGAACTTCCTTTGTTTTCTTTTCTCTTTTCTCTTCCTTTGGTAATGAGCGGGAATCTGATTCTTTAATTTTTGTGAATTTTTCTCGGTCATCAGAAGGAGGAGTTTCTTCTCGTTTTTTCTTCTCTTCTTTCTTTAGTGCTTTAGAATCTATGGAATCGATTTCTTTAAATTTCTCTCTTCTTGGTGGAGAAGACTCCCTTTTCTTTGGTTTATCTTTTTCTTCTTGTGGAACATAATTTAATGATTCTCTACTTGAAAATTTGTCCTGTTTTGGGATTTTTGATTTAGGTATCTTCTGCTTTGGAATATTTTTGTTATCCTTACAGGTTTGTTTAAATTTCTGGCTTCCCGGGGTTTTAGAAACAACCATCTCTTTTGGAATCCCTTTATTATTTCCTGATTTTCGACTGTCTTTAAGTTGTGATCTTGAAGGCTTTGGTTCTACTTTTCTAGTTTTTCGTTTTTCAGGAGGGAAAAAATCTTCATCCCTAATCTGCTTTTTGGGTATTCTATCTCTAGGTAATTTGTGTTTTGGGATTTTCGAATCGAAAGGAAATTTTTGTTTAGGAACTTTATTCGAAATACCTTTTTTTCTGTTTCTTTTACCCATGTGTAAGTAACACCTATTCTAGCCTTTCATATTTTTCTTGATTTTTGAACGTTTTCAAACCTCATCTTTTTAATTTACATTGGCTAATCTTTTTGAAAACCTATCTGAACCCCAATTTAATGATTACTATACCATTGATAAGGATTATAGGTTTATTTAGGTTTTTAAATAAGAACAGTTATTTTGGATAATATAGATAATTTTTTAATAATTGTATTCAATAATAGTAATTGTAAACTAACAGGATTGAAAAAAAATGAGCGAAGAATTTGAAGAAATTTCTTTTGACGAAGAAGAAGAAGAAGAGTTTGTTGAAACCGAAATCAAATCTAAAACTCCTGCCAAGACTAAAACTCCTGCAGGTAAGAAAATAGGTGTATATTTCCAAAGCACTATTGGACCAAGTCCAAAACAAGAAAAACTTGTTGTTGCAACTGATGCTCCTATTAGTGACA
>BPTM01000071.1 GCA_023705945.1 Candidatus Heimdallarchaeota archaeon | reverse complement strand
TGGCTATGAAATAGGTATGCACGACGGTTATGACCAAGGGTACAGTGACGGCTACAATGGAAACAATGATGGACAAGAAAAAATCAATGGATGGAATTCTGAATACCAAGCTTTTGATGAAGGTTTTGTACAAGGTGTCGCTGATAAGCTAGCATTGTTACCTGAAGATGATACTCATACATTGCCGTATCCAACTCCAGTTAATATATTTGAAGAAGCTGCCAACGAATATTATAGCGAACAATATCCTGAAGGTTATCACAATGGTTATATCTATGCTACACTAGTTTCTAGTCCAAGTTCATTAGACTGGTTACGCAGCTTAGGACCATTCTACAATATGACTCTACCTGATGTTGAAGTCAGTCTTCTAGGTGGTTCTCTATTACCAACACCATTAATGGGTATGACAACATTCACAGAAGTCGATCTTAATTTGATGGATGAGTATGAGTTCAATTATGGAGCACATGACTACGGTGTATTCCAAGAAAACTTAATGTCATTCATGTCTTTTGACGCTGTAGACCAAAACTGGACCGCATTCGATGAAATTGATTTTGCTCTAAATGAAACTGAAGGTTCACCAGGATTTAATACCTCTTGGGATATTGCAAATGATTACTTCTTATTTGAAGTTCATATCAATGCTTCAGAACCAGGTATTCTAGCAGATATCTATATGGGATATGATACTGCCACTGGAAGATTACTCAACATTTCAGCAAGTATTGATTTCTATACTATGACAGACGTTTGGGGTAATATAGTTCTCACACTAAATGAAGGTAAAACAGAAATATGGACACCACATCTGCCTTCTAACTACGGTGATCCAAATTCATGGACATACTCAATTGATAATTTTGTCTTCTACTATGACTTGCCATCTGCTGTTCCACCTGAATTTATTGCTGATGTTGCTGAATTCAAAACTGACGGACTATCTTCAGTCGGAAATCCATTACTTGGAGTAGATATGAAAAGCTATGATGGTATATGGGCAATCGCTGATTATACTTTCTACGATCCTTCAAACATCTCAGTGTTACCATATACAGAAGAATATAGGTATCCGATGTTCAGTCCTATGGGTATGCAAATCTTGCCTGATTGGAACTGGTTTGACGGATTAGTAACAAGTGTTACTTCAGTCTTTAACCATGCAGATTACCTTGTCAGTGCAGCAAACGCTTTAGCAGGACAGAATACTAACTTCGACATAACTAGCCTATACTTCAATCCGGTAATTGGATCCTATCACTACACTGGTGGTGGTCTGGACGTAATGTATTATTACATCTCATTAGAAGCAGCTGTTGATATGTCCTTCAGTATGCTGAATGGTGATTATGTCTGGGAAACAACAACTGTAGATGGAACAATCGATGCCTTCCTCTGGGTTGGTGTTGATTATGTTTCAGGCGTTGTTCTAGGAGCTGGTGTTAAAGCTAGTTTCGACTTTGAACTGACAGCAGTCCCAGACTATGGAAATAATGGAGCTATAGCTGCTTACTTAGAGGTTATAGTAGGCGTAAACTTCAGAACTATCCCACATATAGATGCTCTAATTGGTGGTGCATTGCCAACAGTTTCTGAATATAGCTTACTACCATTGTTAAGCATTATCGGCTTAGCTGGAATAGTAAGTGTAGTAATGTTCTTCAAAAAGAAATAATTTCTTTTTTTTCCTTTTTTTATTTTTCAATTAGAAAAAAAGTTGATACTATAAAAAATTAAACGAAAGGATTTTTAGCTAATCCCAGTCTAATCATTATTTTCAAAACTTTCAATCCATAACGAATTTTAAAGTCAAGCTTCTTTGCAGTTACACTAAGTTGAGATACTCTCAAATACGGAACTTCGCTCATCAATCCTCGATCTCTTTCTTTTGATATCATGTCGATTTTTAGTAACAAATCTGGTATAGTTCCTGATAGAGATATATCTTGAACAGGGTATTTTATTTCTCCTTTCTTTATATACCAACCTGAACCTGTCACTGCAAATCTTCCACTACTCAAATCTGACATATGAATACCCATGAAATTCTTTAACATGAAACCCTCTTGTGTTTCACTAATCATTTCATCTAAGGAAGAGTCACCAGGTTCAATTTTTGTTGCAAAAGAACCTATACTGGGTGGAGATTTTACTGGGTTTCCTCCTAATAATCCTCCTCTAGTAGCTTTACCATTACTTTCCATATTCAGTTTATTACCATAATAAGTATCTAGGTAATAAGTTTGGAGAACTCCATTCTCAATTAGTTTTGTTTGTTCAGTTGGAACACCTTCTCCATCGTAATTGGAAGAAGTTACCATGTCAGGATCAAGAGGATCATCTATCATAGTAAACTTTTCGTTAGCTATCTGATCACCAATTTTATCCGCAAAAATCGTTTCTCCACGTGAAGCTTTGTCTCCTTGCAATAGATTGTTTAGCACAGTAAATAATCCTCCCATGATACCATAAGAGCCATCAGGCGATATTATGATTGGATACTCACCTGAAATTGAAAGAGTTCTTGGTTTTGCTATCTCAAGGACTTTATCTATGGCTGTAATACCAAGTTGTTTTGTATTAATTGACCCAAGCTTTCTTGCTCCTTCAATATGAAAATCATAATTTGGGAATCCATGAGTAGATAAGTATGCTAGACCTAAACCATAACCTGCTTCTTGATCATGCATATCAATACCTTGAGAATTTTTTAGGAAAGTATCTCCAATTCCAAAGAATCCCATTGATTGTAGGAAGAAAATATCTGGAGGTAATTCCTCTATGTGTATTTCTGCAAACAAATCAGCAGCACCATCTGCTTCAATTTCGAGCAGTTTCTTGTCTACACTTAATTTTTTTGTTGCCTCTTTGAGCTCAGGAAAACCCTTTAAATCTGGATCTGATTTTTTTGTTTTTGCATTTTGTATAGCTAAGTTCACAGTATGTTTGATGTCCTCTTCACCGAATGATGATGTGTAAGCAAAACCTTTGGCTTGTTGTACTATAACACGAAAAGAGAGACCATGTTGTATCCCAATGCTGTGTTTAGGTTTGTTTTTCTCTAACTCTAGGCTGTAAGCTTTTTGGTTGACTCCGTAGCCTTCACAATGAGATGCTCCTTCTTTTTCAGCATGTTTCAAACCTATGTCTATTGCTTTTTTTATCTTTGAGTTTAAATCGCTTTTATTCATTTTTAACATCATCCTATAACTATGTTTTTTACAGCTAACCATCCACCGGAAACCCCAACAGGAGCTGTTTGTCCATCTTTACCGCAGAAACCAATAGAGTCTAAAGGATTCTCCATCTCAGGGGATATACCTGTGATTTTATTGAGAGTTTCAAGAGTGTTACCTGCTAATGTTGTTGGTCTGTATCTCTTTCCAACTTCCCCATTACTAATTTCATAGAGTTCTGCTACTCCAAAATTGAAGGTACCTTTAATTGGATCAACTTGTCCTCCACCTCCTTGCATAAGGAGATATCCATTCTTTATTTGTTCTAGTAATTCTTCTGTCTTCATTGGATTAGACGCAGGAGAAATGTATGTGTTAGTCATTCTTACTATTTGAGGAACACTATAAGATTGTGCTCGAGAATTTCCTGTAGGTTTCAAATCGAAATAAGCAGCTGTTGATCTATCATTAAGATATGTTTCTAGAGTGCCATTTTTAATAACATGTGTTTTTTGACCTGGAACTCCTTCATCATCTAATTTTAAATATCCAAAGGATTTGATTCCATTAGATTCTTGTAGAGAACCATCATCAATTAGGTTCACAATGGGTGCAGCTACTCTTTTCCCAAGTTTCCCTTTCAACACACCAGCTGTTTGTACAAAATCTCCTTCTGCACTATGACCTGCTGCTTCATGAGCAAAAAGATGGTTTATTGTACCATCTAGGACAACTGCGTATCTTCCACTCTTAACTTTCGGAGCTTTTAATCCTTCTAGCGCTCTTTCTTTAGCTTTTTCTCCGACTTCTGTAGGAGAACGTAAGTCAAAAACTTCTAGACCACCTAAATGTCCTATCCTACTTCTCCCTTCTATTGTTTCAGATTCCACTCTTGCAACTGACAATCCATACATCATAATGTATGGAACATTATATTCAATACTTGTACCTTCAGTAGTTTCTAGAACCATTTTACGTAGTACTTCCCTATAATACGAAGTTCTTGATTTAATTCTTTCATCTTCTTGAGCCTTATCAACTTCCATTGTTAAATCAATTTTCTCGTCAAATCCTACATCTTGAAGTTTCTTCTTTTGTTCTCCTTCAAACTTATCCTGAATTACTTTTACTTCTGCAAGTTTTACATCTTCTTTCTTATGTCGCAAATTTAGTCGATTTGCTTGTAGAGCCATTTTAACTATATCTGAACCACTTTCTATAGGTCCATATGAAAATCCCCAAACTCCTTCTTTTAAAATTCGCAATCCTATTCCTGATTCAATCCCGGTTGTACTCTCTTCTACCTTACCATTGACAGTTTTTATTACTGTCATAAGTGAGTTTTCTAACCGTATATCAGCATACTCAACTTTCTCTTTTCCAAGAGTTTCAAACATTTTTGAAATTATTTTGTCTGACATCTCATCAAAAAAAGAATTTATGCTTTTATAAAGCTAACCAAATCTAGAGTAAATTTAAAATCTCATGAACAAAATTAAAATTATGGATTTACAGCTAAAGGGAAAACATATCTTAGTTACAGGAGCAAGTGGAGGAATTGGAAGGGCTATTGTTGAAGCATTACATGAGGAAGATTCAAAGGTTACTCTACATGTGTTTAAAAATACCGAAATAGCAAAGGATCTAATGCTTAAATTAGGTGATGAAGGACGTTTACAAGTCGCTCAAGCTGATTTGAGGAAGGAAGAAAATGTCTCTAATATGTTTAGATCTGCAAATGAGAAGTTTGGGAGAATCGATGGTTTAGTAGCTAATGCTGGAATCTGGTCTTCTGAACCAAAACTTACCTCTCAACTTAGTTTAGAACAGTGGGAGAACACCATTAAAGTAAATCTAACGGGAGTTTTTCTTTGCGTTAAGGAATTCTTCAAGAATTTAGAAAAATACCCTGATAAACAAGCTTCTGTGGTTATTATTGGGTCAACTGCGGGAAGCTTTGGTGAAGCTGGGTATGCAGATTATTCTGCTACTAAATCAGCATTGATGTATGGTTTAACAAAAACATGGAAAAATGAGATAATTCATTTTGCATCACTAGGTAGAGTTAATACTGTGGCTCCTGGTTGGACTTACACTCAAATGGCAGAAGAATCTCTTAAGGATGAGACAGAAGTAAGAAAAATACTTCAAACTATTCCCCTTAGAAAAATTGCAAGTGTTGAGGATATAGCTTCTTCTGTTTTATTTTTACTTTCAGACAAAGCATCAGGACATATTAGCGGTGAGACAATTATGGTAGGTGGAGGAATGGAAGGCAGAAGATTATTCGATCAAAATGAGATTGATGTCACCTTTCTGAATAAACTAAGAAATGAATAAGATAAGTTCATAGCAATAGCTTTAATTTATACATGAGGTTGTTTACATAGATGTCGTATAACTCACTTGAAGTTGATGTTGCAACTAATTACAATAATGTTTTACAAAGAGTAGAGAATAGTGCAAAGTTATCTTCTCGGGATGTTTTAGACATAACTGTAGTGGGAGTTTCAAAAAGGATCGAGCTTTCAAGGATTAAATCTGCCATCGATGCTGGCTTAAAGATAGTGGGTGAAGTAGCAGGTACAGAATTAAAGAAAAAATTGCCAGATATTCGTAATTATAGTTCTTCGACTAAAATACAAATTGTTGGTCATCTTCAATCAAATAAGGTCAAATACTCTGTAGAAAATTGTCAGCTAATTCAGAGCATACAATCAGAGAAAATACTTCTGTTAGTGAACAAGTTCGCACAGAAACAAGCTGTTGTTTATCCGGTCTTTTTGCAGGTCGATTTTAGTAATGTTTTGAATCCAAAAGGTTTGAATTTGGAAAAAGCTTTGAAAATGTTAGAACTTAGTGAGTCACTAGCCAATGTTGAAGCTAAGGGTATAATGACAATAGCTCCTTTGGAATTAGAAAAAGATGAACATAATCTTCGCAAATTTTTTGCTAAAACACACAAAATTTTCCAAGAAAATATAAGACCAAAAATACCTGACACAAATGCTCAACTCTCAATGGGAATGTCCAATGATTTCGAAATCGCAATTCAAGAAGGTTCAACTATGGTGAGAGTAGGAACAGCTATTTTCGGTCCGAGGATCAGCTAAAAATATTTTTGTTTTGAGCAATTTAGATGAGTTTAAAAGTGAGTATTAGTTAATTGAAATTGTAAACTATTAACAAGGTGTTATTTATGGCTATGTGGCGATTAATAAAAAATTCTGTACGCTTTGCTTTTCGAGCTAAGAAGCGTTGGATTACTTTTGTTGTAATATTCGCATTTCTTTCTGCTTTCATTACTTTCTTTGCAGGTACATTCAATCAATATGCAACAGATGATTTGCTTGAACAGAAAGGATTTTACATAAAAGCACAAAATACTGAAAGCGTAAAAGTTAATGCAAGTCAAGCTGAATATCTAGTAGATTTAATTGAAGTTCTGCCAGGAATCGAATCTGTTGCAATGTTTCGTTTCTTTGATCTTGGTGATTATATTAGGGTTTTTGGAGTCGATCCTGGGAGTAGCTGGATGTTCAAATCTGCAAAACCGTCTTTGATTAGAAACGGACAATACATCTCAGAGCGAAATGATGTGGTGATATCAACAGGTTCAACCATTAAAGCTGATTTGGGTACATTCTCAAGTAACGTCAGTGCAACACTACATATTGGAGAACAAATCAAATTTGTTAATGCAGCGGAAACAACTTTTGAATTGAATGTTGTAGGTGAAATCAACGATACAGTTAATGCTCCAGATAAACTAAGAATGTTTATTTCAGATGAAGATTTTGATTATCTTCACGATAATTTTGCTGATACAACTCCAGTTTATTGTGAGAGTATTTCTGTATTGGTAATTGGTAATCTTTACAATCCATTTAGTGATGAGATTTTTGAGAATATGATCCTTTATGATGAACCTTCAGAACCTCTGTTCACATTAGTAAACGAAGGTTCATATGGAAGTTGGGTATCCCCTGATATTGTTGCAGAATCAGTAAAGAAACAAAGAGCAACAGACTTTCTTATTTTCATATTTGGTATAACCGGTGGTATTTTACTCACAATATTGTACAACTTCCTAATTGTGTGGTTCAGAAGAAGGGAAGTAGCTGTACTTCGAGCAATGGGTTACGAGAAAAGAGAAATTCGAATTAATCTACTGGGTGAAAGTCTTACGATAAGTTTCGTAGGTTATCTCATTGGAATTCTTGCAATAATAATCTATTTCTGGATACAACAAATGGCTTTCAGTAACTATCTGTTAACTTGGCCCACATTACTGATATCATTCGTTATAGTGGTAGTGTTAACTATACCTGGGCTGTTATTATCAAGTTTATCATTCGTCAGAGTATCTCCAGTGATACTGTTTAAGGCAAGGTGATTATGGTGTCAGATGCTATATTAAAAATCGATAAAGTGACAAAAATTTATAGAAGAGGAAGATCTGAAGTTGTAAGAGCACTTGATAAGGTTAGTTTGGAAATTAATCCTGGAGAAATTTTAATGGTGATAGGTCCTTCAGGAAGTGGAAAAACAACTCTTCTCAATGTTTTATCGGGTTTAGATAAGCCAACAAACGGAAAGATTTTATTCAATACTTCAAGAGCTGGTGAAGGTTTCAAATACATCACCAAGCAAGAAAATGGTGATAAAAAACGAGGTGAAGGCAAACACTTTGTTGATATTACGGAGTGGGATGAAAAACAGTTAACAAAATATCGTCGTCATAACGTAGGTTTTGTGTTCCAAGCATGGGAGCTAATACCAACACTTAAAGCTGTTGAAAATGTTGAATCAAGCCTGTATCCCTCGAATATCCCAACACCAGAAATAAGAGAAAAAGCAATTAAACTAATTCGAAAAGTTGGGCTGCTTGATAAAGAATACGCTTATCCTGACCAGATGAGTGGTGGTGAACAACAACGAGTCGCCATCTGCAGAGCTCTAATTAAAGAACCGAGAATCGTTTTTGCTGATGAACCAACAGGTAATCTTGATAGTGAATCAGGTAATCAAATTATGCGACAAATGAAACTTATGTCTCGTGAAGGTGCTGCCGTTTTAATAGCAACGCACAACACGGAATTGAGAAAATTCGCTGATAGGATGATTAAGATTCATGATGGTCAGATAACTTATTAGGAGGAATAAAAATGGCAAATGAAATATTTCTTAAATTGATTACTTCTGAATTTACTGGGGATGAAGCTAAGCAAGTTGAATATTCTTCTTTAGTTGGATATGCGCTCGATAACATAAAGAGAAAAGAGATTCTAGAGGGAGTTTACACTTGTTATGTTCCCTTCTATGCTGTAAGAATAAGTGATGGTAATTATATCGTTATTAATACCTTGCAACTTGAAAAGAACAAATTACTTGTTAGTAAAATTCCTGATCTTTCGGAAATCAAAGCTGTTTTAGAGGAGCAATACCCATCTTTAGAAGCTCATTATAGAGCTATAGAGGATACACTAGTTTCTATGA
>BPTM01000070.1 GCA_023705945.1 Candidatus Heimdallarchaeota archaeon | reverse complement strand
ATTGTCTCCGCTATTTCCTTAATTCTGATGAGTATTGGTTTTGGTCTTTTTATTCAACCATTTATGGTTACATCATCTCATATTATAGATGGAGTAAACTACTTCGCTAATGGCCATCTTTACATATATTTTGGAATTGCTTTAATGGTGGCAAGTGTTTTCCTCTTTCTATCATATACTTATTTGAGAAGATTGTCTTCCTCTAAAAATCAGAACAAAATTTCAATTTAAAAAGAGCTGAAAAAGGCTTACCTTTTCACTTACTATTTTTTCCATTATTTTTACTTGAAGAAATTAAGTCTCTAGTTAGTCTTTGTTAATAGGTAATAATTTGTCTACAGGTGGGTATCTTGTTAGTATGTTATATTTTTCTGCGTATCTAACTCCACATTTTAACCCATTTGATCGTCTTCCAACGTCAATCCAATCATCTACTTGCTGCCAATTATAAAAATCTCCGTAGAGTTTCGCAACTTTTCTGACCTTTTCAAAATTTTCTGTTACATCAACATAAACAGTAGGTAAAGGCGATAATTCTTCATGATACATAAAAATTGGGCTGTGCAAAGGTGGTCTGTAAGCGTCAAGAGGGTTCGTTATTCTTGGAATACGGGCATATGTCAAAGCATCATAAAGGATGTTTGCTGTTCCTCTATGGTCAGGATGTCGGGTGTTCATTGACCATGTGATAATTGCATCGGGTTTTACTTCTGCTATTACTTTAGCCATTTTTAGAGCACTGTCTCTTGTTGATCTAACAGACGTATCTCCATATCCTAAGAACATAGTCTTACTTCCAACAATCTCTCCCACTGCTTTCCCTTGTTCTTCTCTGATTTTCTTGACTTCATTGAAAGACATATTATCGAAGTGGGAAGCCATTTCACCACTTGTTGTCCAAGCTAAAATAACTTGATCACCTTTATCAACATGATTTGAAAGCGTACCAATACATCCAATCTCATCATCTGGATGTGCAAAACATGCCAAAATAGTTTTTTTCTCATCAGTCATTAACTCATCTTAAGAAATTGAACTTTTAAATTTGTGCATTTTCAAATATCAAAACCAAAAAACTTTAGATATAATAACGTAGCAGTCGTAAATACTATATATAGAGAAATCTATCTTAAGTAAAAGAGCGAAATTGAATCTTAGAGGCATTTTAATGTATAGTGATGAGCAAAGACAAAGAATTGCACGAATCATAGAATTACCTATCCCAATGGAATTCTTTGATATGCTAGAAGATCTTGTTTCGCACTATGGAAGTCCCGAAAGAGCAATTTTAGAATCAATAAAATCTCATCACAAAGAACAATTTGGAACTCTGGATGATTTCAAACTATCTCAGACATCTCCTCCAGAGAGAGTATATCGACCTATAAATCATATGAACTCTCCTGTTACTGAAGGAAAAATAGCTAAAATCATAGAAAATGGGAAGAAATTTGAAGAAAAAACCCAGAAAGATTTGGCTAAGGTAGATAAATTGATAGATCAGCTTAATGATTTACCTGCTCTCTCTGAATTAAGAGATGAGATTTCTTCAATGAAAACAATGATAAAGAATATTGGAACCACAACATTTGCTACCACTCGGACAAGAGGCCCAAGAGCAGATCTCTCTTCATTAGAAGTGAGTGTTTCTCAATCACAAGATGTTCTTTTTGATGCACCTGATAGACCTTTGTTAGAATCTGTTTTGGATAGCGTGTTATTATTTGATGATGACCTTGAAGAAGAAATAAACGACTCTGAAGTAGAAAAAGCAAGGAATGAAGACGAGAAAGATTAATCCATCTCTTCAGCTCGCTCAACCAATACTTCAGCTATTTTTGAAAATGCTTCATCTACATGTTTTCCAGACAAAGCGCTTGTAATGAAATACATTTTACTATTAATTTTCTTGTTCATATCTTCACATTCAGACTTGGAAATAGCTTTCTCCTTTTGGAGATCATCTTTATTTCCAACTAGAATTTTTACAACTTTGGAACCACAGTTATCAATAAGCTCTTTATCCCATTTTCTAATATCTTTCAGAGTTGTGGAGCGAGTTAAATCGAAAACAAGAAGTGCGGCTTTTGCACCTTTGTAAAAAGTAGGTCTAATGAAGCGAAATCTATCTTGACCTGCTAAATCCCAGATAGATAAGGCTACTTTTGTACCATTTTTAAGTTTAACACGTTTTTCCGATGGTTCCATACCTATTGTCATCAGGTAACTGGAATCAAATCGGTCGTGAACAAATCTCTGTACCAAACTGGTTTTTCCAACTGCAGCACTACCTAGAAGAAGAATCTTAAAATTATAATCTGGTTGGGAGCTACTCATTCTATGCCCCCATTAGAGTTTTTAGCAAACTATCTAGTTCTTCTTTCAAGCTTTTTAAATAAAACTTTTCAAAGTTCCCCTCTGCTCTTGTAATAGTTGAAAGAGATGTGCATAGATCTAATAATTTTTCATAGTCTTCTCTCTCTTCAGGTTTTGCAATGTATTCGTTGATTTTTTTTAAGGTTTTCTTGGCTAAAGCAGAAACTGTCTTTTTGTTAATAGCTCTACTTTCATAAGCTTTGATTACATTCTGCGTCCAGCTAGCAACAGATTTGAGGTCGGTAATTTCAGTTAAGGGAGAGATATCACTCATAACAAATAAGGCATAGGTACTAACTTTAATATACATTTTGTTAGAGAGCGAAAAAAACTTCAAAAAAATAAAACAAGAAGAAGAGACAGATATCAAAAAAGGAAAAAAATTCCTCTCCAACTCCCGGAATAAAGGGGCCAAAAGACCCAAAAGTAAATAAGATTAATTTGTCTGAGAAATTTCTACTTTTTCCTTAGAACTAACTAAGAATTCGAAATTTGTGCGAATATCTAAATCAAGATAGTAATATACCGATCTCATATCGGATAAATTGGACATTTTCTTTAGGATTCCTTTTTCTAATAACCTTCTTATACCGTATCTTACAGTTCTTTCAGGCTAGTCGACAGAACCCAATATCTGCTTTTGTGTCATTGGTCCGCTAATATCCAGGACCTTCATGATATCTTCTCCACCACGAGGAAGTTTGCGTCTTTTCATGATTTTCACCTATTTTTACTTTCAACCAAGTTCTCCTTGGTTGTCATACTCATTAGAGCCTCTCTAAGAGTCGTAAATTTTTACTGTGTTATTCTCTCCTATCATCAGTCCTTATAAACTTTTAGGAGAACCAAATACCACTACTCCAATGAGTTTCAAGCCATTTCCATACATATTGGTCATACGTATGAACCTTTTCCCTTTTTTTGGGAATTTGTCAAACTCTAACGTTCTAGCAGTATACTATGCCATTTTTCCTATATATACCTTTCCAAAAATTATGTAAGAATCTAAATTTATTTTCTATTTAATGATTAAAACTTGCATTTTGGTTCTTTTTGTGATTCTTTAATTAAGACCATTAGTTAGATTTAAAACCGTCTTCACATTCATAATCTTGTGACCGACTTTAAGAAAAGAGAACTTTTGCTTTTTTACGGTGGAGCTTATTTGCTTATTGCTATCTTGATTACCGTTTTATTCCTCTTCATTCTAGGCGATTTCTCTTCTAAAAATATCCTTATAACATTTAGCATTTGGGGACTAATCTGGTTGATATCTATGTTTGCTTATCCTATGTTCATAACTGATGTTAATTCTGATTTATTTGCATACAATCCTTTACTCGCTCTTTTTGGTTATGCTATCATTTTGGTTGTATTCGTTGGTGTATTCTTCTTACACAAAGTGGTTGTTGAGAAGCGATATGGAGATAAAGTGGGTTTCTCAAAGCTTATTGATCTTTACTTTCCACCTCCTAAGAAAAAGAAACCAGTTAAAACGAAAGAAAAACCAGCACTTTTGAAAGAGAAGAAATAACAAATTTGATACTTTCTTAATGCTCAATAGAAAGTTTAATCTAACTACTGAAATATTTTGTTCCTAATGCTCAGAATTGGTTTCCTAATTAATCCTATTGCTGGACTTGGTGGTAAAAAGGCTTGGAAAGGCACTGATTTCATTAAAGAAGCTTGGGAATTCTTTGAAAGTGGTGAAACTTACGCTTTTGAAAGAGTGATACAAGCTCTAGACTCAATAGATCCATCTCTTCCTATAACCTTCTACTATTGTAATGATCCAATGGGGAAATCTATTCTTACTAATTATGATTTCGATAACGAACTTGTCTTCAATCCTTCCAAACAACGTACAACAGCAAATGACACTCAAGCAGCTTGCAAGGCATTTATGACTTTAGATTTAGATTTAATCCTTTTTGTTGGTGGAGACGGAACAGCTAGAGATGTTGCTTCTGTGGTTGGAGATAAAATTCCTGTCTTGGGGATCCCTTCCGGCGTAAAGATGTTTAGTGGTTGTTTTTTGTATAGGCCAAAAGATTTGGGCGAGATTCTTGATGAAATGGTTCATGAAGAGACTGTTCTTGCTCCAGAAGATGTTATGGATGTAAACGAAGAATTGTTCAGGGAGAATAGGGTGCAATCTTCTCTTTTTGGGCAATTAATTGTTCCTCAAAAAACAGGCTTAATCCAAGGAGGAAAAATCTCTTCTCCTGGAGGAGCCATCGATGATTTCTATCCTCTTTCTGAAGAATTAGTAAATGAATATGATATCCTCAAGGGCATAGTAATATTGGGAACAGGAAGCACTGTTTATCATATTATGAAAGCTATCAATATTGAGAAAACATTACTAGGTATTGATGTTCTTATAGATGGTGAAATAAAACACAGAGATGTTAATGAAGAACAATTGCACAAGATTACCATTGAAAAAGAAGTAAAAGTTCTATTGACACCTATTGGGGGTCAAGGTTTTCTATTAGGACGAGGTAATCAACAAATTAGTTCAAGAGTTCTAAATAGGGTTTCAATGTTTCAATTCATCGTCGTCTCTTCAGAGCAGAAATTAACAACTATTGATAAGCTTGAAATCGATTTGGAACAACCTGTAACCTTTGAGGGCATTAAGAATGGTTTTATTAGAGTACTGATTGGTTATCATCAATATAAATTGAAGAAAATAAACGTTCAACTAAACTAAATTTCTTCTCTTAACCTGTTTCGTAGTTCATGAACATCGTCGTCATATTCTTTCTTTATCAAATCTGTTGAATTACGAAATTCCGTATTTTTAATTCTCTTAACGATTTCAGGAATTTTATTGACAACTTCTTTCTGATATCTCTGTAGATTCTCTTCGTCAACAACTTCCTTGTGTATCATTCCACTTAGAATCAATGCTTTTTCAACAAATATTATAACTGGAAAACAAATATCATAAACAGATGCTCTTCCTTCTTGAGCAATACATTGTTTCATAGATCTAGCTATATCTGGGAGAATAACCTTATCACAAATAAGTTGTTGGCTTTTTGAATTTGATAAATAATCTAACAATTGAAGTAAGCTATTTTTCATATCTGGACCAAAAACCTTGAAGTCACGGGGCATGAGTGATAACATGTTGGTTTCATCGTAGGCCTGAGGTAATCCACTATCTTCGATTGGGATCTCTTTTTGAGCTTTCTTCGTTTTTTTATCTTTTTTAGATACTTTTTCATCTTTTGGTGGTTTGACATCCGAAGTTAAATGAAATATTTTTCGAAGATCTAGAAAAACACCACGACCTCTAAACACAAGATTATGAGCTTCTCCTGGCTCATAGATATATTTTCCTTCTTTCTCAACTACTGCTTGGAAATTACCATCTTCCCATATTGGAATAGCAATTTTAAAAGTGACAAATGGTTCCTCTTCTTTTGTAAAAACCTTTGCTGTACCTAAATCAGATACAAGACCATTTTTATTGCCAATAAGAAAAACATTGTCAATTCCTGCGCAATCTCCACTATACGCTAGTTCTAGTTCGACGTTTTCATCTTCTTTTACGTTAACTGATGACATATATAGAGGAAAATCATCCTCGCTTGTACTGCTCATGTTATTCATACCTAATTAAATATTTGTTCAAAAAAGGTTTTCGGAACTATTAAACAGTTATAAGAAAAAAAGCGCGAACTTCTAGCTTGCGAGATTAAGTTAAAAGTACTGTTTAAGGGTTTCTGCAATGTATTCTACGTTTTCTTTGGTCAAGGAAGTAACCATCGGTAGTTCAAAATGCCCTTTCGCTATGTTTTCAGCTACTGAGCATTTAACCTTGGAATAATCGGGATAATTGATTACTCTGGATAGGGGCCATTTTGACAAATCATGATAACATGGTTGTTGATATGATAATAAAGAATAGATTGTTCTTGATCCTATATTCTTTGACTTAAGATACTCTATTATCTGCTCTTGAGACACACACTCTTTCTGAACAAGAGGTGCCATAATATAATC
Organism: Candidatus Heimdallarchaeota archaeon; assembly: GCA_023705945.1. Lineage (GTDB taxonomy): Archaea > Asgardarchaeota > Heimdallarchaeia > Heimdallarchaeales > Heimdallarchaeaceae > UBA460. The sequence goes on along the minus strand of BPTM01000070.1, from coordinate 2,251 downwards.
CGAATGTTGATGCCCTGGTAAGATTTTTTGTAACTGAATCTCTTCTGTATCTTTGAGGAGCTCTCTATATCTATCTCCATTATAATGTCTTTTTGATAAGATTTCCTTTGCTCTATCCATTTGTACATTCATTATTGCTGCTGTCATATCCGTCATACGAAAGTTGTAACCAATTAAGTGGTGTAAATAACCACCTGCAGGACTTCTGCCATGATTTTTTATGCTTTTTATCTTCTCAAATAATTCTTCATTATTTGTTGTAACAGCTCCTCCTTCTCCTCCAACTATATTTTTTGTTCCATAAAATGAGTATCCTGATACTTCACTGAAATTACCAACATGCTTACCATCAATAGAAGCTCCGTGTGCTTGAGCACAATCCTCTATTACAACTAGATTCCTGTCTTCTGCTATATCTTTTACAGCACCCATATCGCAAGGATTTCCGAAAATGTGAACTGGCATTATTGCTTTGGTGTTTTTTGTAATGTTATCTTCAATTTTCTCAGGGTCTATGTTATATGTTTCAGAATTTACGTCAACAAAGACTGGAATTGCTCCAGTAAAAAGAATTGAATTTGAAGATGCAATAAATGTAAAGGGAGTTGTGATTACTTCATCTTTTGGACCAATATCTAATGCTGCTAGCGATAGATGCAACGCACAGGTTCCATTTACTACAGTTGTAACATATTTCGTTCCTGTAAAATCAGAAAACTTTTTCTCAAAGGAACGAGCATTCTTCCCCTCTACTAAATATTTGCTTTTTACTACATCTTGAACCGCTTGAAGTTCTTTTTCTTTAATATCTACATCAACAACAGGAATCATCATCAGCACTCTAAACAAATTAACTAATTTTGAGTAAAAATAAATCCTTATTAATTTTGTGGTGAATTCTTTTGCTTAACAAGCATCTTCACTGAAAATGATTCCGGGTATTGTAGATGAAGCTCTTCAGATTGAAAAGCGATACTAACTTGTTGCATTGTACAGTTTTTTCTTTGAGTTTTAAGGTAGCCCATTGAGCATTCACTAGAGCTCCAGGGTTCATGATTAGTGATCTTCCCCTAATCTCATATCCTTGAGATTCATGAATGTGACCTGCAAAAACATAATCATACTTTACACAGTTAATGTGAGAGAGAATATTTTTACTACCTCCATGAATTTTTAGAATCGGGAGATAATCTGCTTTTGTATTGAATGGAGGTTCGTGAAATAATGCAAATTTAGTAAAATTGCTATCTGAATTAATGCTTAACAGCTTAGCTTCTAAAGCATGCAATTCTTTGATGATTTCAGTATCTTCTTTCTCTCCAGGTGTCTGTAGAGCCTTTCGATAAACAGCTGGAGAGCAATATCCATATCCAACAATAATCCATTCATCATGTTTGACAACTGAGTTATCTAAGTAGTATAGGTTATCATTATCTTTAGATTGTGACGTGAAAAATTCTCTAACCTCTTCAGTCTCACTATTTCCGTGCGTAAAGAATACAGGATAATCTAATTTCTGTACGAGTTTAAGAAATTTCGTTGCTGATTTAATTTGGAATTTAACAAACTCCCCCCTATATTTTCCATAGACCAAATCAGTATATTTTTCCCGAGAAATGGCTCTGGTTTCAAGTATAGATTTTACAATTAACGGGTATGAAACTGTCCCCGTTATATCTCCCGTAACAAAAAGTGCTTTTGCTTGTTTGATTTTTGGAATAAGTCTACTCAGATTGTTTAATGAGCCGTGAATGTCTCCAATAACTGCTATCGTCACAATACATCACCAAGGATTCCCCCTATGTTTTGTTCAGCAATTTTGATAAATGATCTATTTTCTATTTGCTCTGCTATCCAATATACTTCTTTATCAAATAGCTTATCATCCTTCAGTGGAGGTATTTTTTCTCGAATAAACGAGTAAATGTTGCTAAGAATATTTGATAGGGTTCTGTTTTCCACAAATTCTAAACCTTGACATGCTGTGTAAATCTCAATCCCAACCATTTGAACCACATTTTTCACCAATTGGTAAGCTTTCTTACTAGCTGTTAACCCCATTGAAACATGATCTTCTTGGTTTGCTGATACGGAGGTGTTATCTATGGAAGCTGGTGATGAAAGTATTTTGTTTTCTCCCGATAAAGCTGCGTCAGCATATTGTATCATCATTAAACCAGAATTTAAACCAGGATTTTTACAAAAGATCGGAAGAGCGTCGTGTAGGGAAAGAGTGTAGATCTCGGTGGTC
>BPTM01000069.1 GCA_023705945.1 Candidatus Heimdallarchaeota archaeon | reverse complement strand
CCACCGAGATCTACACTCTTTCCCTACACGACGCTCTTCCGATCTAAATGAAGTTGATTTTACCACAAGTACCAAAAGCAACTATGTCCACAATTGTTTCTTTGCTTTCATTTAAATCTCCTCCCAAAAACAAACATTCATACGAAGAACATTGTTCTTTGATGCCCTGAATTATTGTCTTTGCTTCATCAATAGCTATATCTGGTGGAAAACCAACACTAGCCAAACACCCTATTGGTGTTACTCCTTTTGCTATAATATCACTAACTGCCATAGTTACTGCTTTCCTGCCAATTTGAAGAGATGACATCCCTGGTAACACATCGGTTCCTCGAACTAACATATCAATATTAATTACTAATAGTTCTCCTGATGGTAATTCAATTGCAGAAGCATCATCATTAAAATCTATGAAAGGAGTGTCAACATACTGGGAGATTTTTGATAGAAATTGTTTCTCACCTATATCTTTCAAGGAAGGTTTTTTTCCTTCTTTCATTGAACATCCTCAAAAATATTCCTCTTTTCCATTCAAAACCTTTTCTAGAACATATAAATCAGTTATTTAAAAGTAAAAGGAAAAAAAGGTTAATTTTCCTTATCCAAAAAGATTGAGGAAATAGAAGAAATAAACAAAAATGGCGATGGGTAAAGTAGTGGAAATTGCTGCAGAAACCCAGTTCATTTTTCCAACCACGCGCAAACCAATTGTTGTATAAATTATCATGATAACCCACATAATAATCATCAGTATTTTGAAGACTAGCATAACGGGAGAGGTGTATAGATTCGTTACATAAGATGCAAATGCGTCAAAGTTTACACCACCAGTAGACCCTAAAGATCCAGAAGGTCCTATTAAGGTAAAAAAAATACCTAAAAATTCACCTATAACAATTGGTGTAATTGCATATCCTATAATGGTTCGATATTGTTTCTTTGTTGTTTCTGAACCAAGCATATTTGCAAATTTTGACATTAGCCAAGTTCCGAGAGCAAAAAGCAACTTGTATATTATCCACACAATTAAAGGCATTAGAAACAAAGTTAATAGAAACAAGATTAATCCCATTGAAAGTGAAATATGAAAAGCATCAGCATTTCCTATAATTACAACGAATTCATAATCGAGATTAGCTTTCAAAATAACTACATAATATCTGAGTGATAAGAACAACGAAAATATAAGTAACAATATGTTTGTACCTTTGGATTCTGTGGCAACACCGAATTCTTCACTTGTTTCGAAAGGTCTTCTGAAAAAGGAATAAATCCGAATAAATACTTCTCTAAGTTTAGGTTTGAATGAAAATTTTTTAAGCTCGTATTCTAGTAATCCAAATCCACAAAAAGGACATACAGAATATTCTAATGGTACAGTCTCAGAACAACTTGGACACTTTTGCGTACTCTCACTCATATGTTACTCATTTCTTTATATTCGGTTAGGTTTAATATTTCTTGTGGCTAGTTCACCAACTTTCGCTTATTTTCAATGAGTAATATCATCTTGACACTCTGCTTTGTCACACTTTTCGTAATTTTTTTTGAAGAAAATACACAATAAATATGAATGATACTACTGCAGGCAAGAAATAATATGTTATCGCATTTGTCACCTTACCTTGTATGTCAATGTTTGTTGAAGACAAGGAAATATTGAGATAGTAATATCCAAAAGAGGTGAATGCATTTAATAATATCCCACTTTCAACATCGTAACGAAACAGAGAATATTGTCCATAATAATCCTCTGTATTGAATTCATAGATATCAAACGTGTAATTATTATCATTGATAGTTTGTTCATAGTCCTCTATTAAGAGTATAGAAGTATTCGTATTTTCAATCGTTTCTGTTATGCTTGTCCAATCTGAAGCATTTGCAAAGAACCCCCCATTCCAAGGATAGATACTAAGTGCCAATGCGCTTGCTACATCAATATTGCGTATATTGTTAAAGGTGTAATTGCCTAATACAAGAATCCCTTCCAATTCATATGTAGTATCATTGCTTATCTCATAAACGACCTTCTCATTTTGACTGACAGTCCAATTACCATAATAATCTCCAGGGGGCCAAGCACCGTAAAAGAGATTTGTGGTTTCACTTGTATCGAGTATAGCATATTCAACCATATCTCCCGATTTAAGATTTAGATTTTGGTTGCTTGTAACTATCGAAGAGAAAATCACATTCAATATGCAAAGAAATGCAAACATCTGAAAAATAGTATACTTGGAAAACTTAACTTGCATTGATATCAACATGTTTTGATTAAATGTCTTAAAAAAAGTTTTGCCTTACAAACATAGAATGTGGCGGACCAGGCAGGACTTGAACCTGCGACCCCCAGCTGTCTTCAGATTATTTCTTCCGAAGGCTGGTGCCTTATCCGGACTAGACTACTGGCCCATATACTAATTCGAAATCTTTCTAACCTTTTTTAATTTTTGCTAAACCTTACAAATGAATTAGAAAATAATTGAAACATCAAGATTGAAGGAGAGTCTAGATTTATCGAGGTAACCCGTTGTCGATCCATGAAATAAGTAATCTTTGGAATTCTTTTCTCTTTTTTAGGGTTTGAGTTTGATAAGAATATATCTGAGACATAGCTAAACCACCTAACTCAATATAAGCTTCATCCATATCACAGATAGCTGAAATTCTAGCTTTCCAGTTCTCATCAGTATCTGCTTGTTCTGCATAAGAAATGAAGAGACGCAATATTTTTTCTATTTTTGCTGATACTTCGCTTCCTTCTGGTACAGGTTTGGAACTTACTGAAACCTTCTTGGATTTTTCTTCCTCAACTGGTTTAGGTGTTGGTGTTTGCTGAGACTCTTGTGCAGGGGTTGACACAGCTTTTTCAATTTCATCAGGTTCTTCAAACAACTTTTCTACTATAACAGGTTTTCTTAATACAGAACTAGGGCTTTCCTTGATTTTGATAGTAGATTGAGAAATAGGTTCTGAAACAGGAGCAGCTGTTGATGGAGTTGACTCAGCAGACTTAGATGAAGGCATTGATTCATTGACAGGAGATGGCACAACAAACTTTACTTGATCAGGAGATATTGTTTCAGTGACAGAAACTGAGCTTGGAACTGATTCAACTTTAGGTTCAGTTCTTTTGATAGGGGCTTTAGCAATTATCTCTTTTGGAACTGAAATGCCCAATTCATTTGGAATTTGTTTTCCTTCCATTATGATGTCAAGGCTCTTTTCCAGACCTTGAACTAAGGTGCGAAGTGATGAATTCTCTGATGCAATTTCAAGAATCCTATCCTTTACAATTTGGCATCCTGCAGTCATTATGCTAATTTTCTTCTTTAAATTCTGATTTTCCTCATCTAGTTTTTCTTCTTCTTTTTCAGCTTCTGTTTCAATAGTTTCAATAGAACCCATCAGAGCATGCATTTGTATCTTTAATTCTTCTCTTTCAGCGTTGAAAAGATCATGTTCTAGCCTCGTGTCCTCAATTTCTTTATCTAATTCTACTTTTTCAGTTTGAAGTTCTTCTACTAGTTTTGACAAGTGATCAAGTTCTGATGTGAGCTCCTTCACTTTGTCATCAGAGTGAGTTTGAGACATTTTTTCTTGTAATTTTTCAAATAGTTTAATTCTACGCATTGCTAATTGAGGAGAAATACTCTCTTTTTGCATGAAGTTTAAGATATATTCTAAGTCGTGAATTTGGATTGCATATTTTTTTAACATGTCTTCCAAAGAAGCAGGATTTTCTGTCATAACCCTCATTGATTATTAAAGGATAAGATTTAATAAAGTTTAGTTCAGTGACGCCCACATATTTGTAGGGGGAACTTATTTAAAAAGGGTGATCCCCTACCCTCGGGAAAATAATATATTAATTCTATGACTTTCATGAACAAGATTTTTAAGCATTCAGAAATTTAACACCTCTTAAGCATCTGTTTTTTTCAGACAGATACTTCTTAAAGTTTTAAAGAAGGTTATAAAATGACTAATAATACTACGTGTTTATCTTCCTCTTTTTAAAACCAATCTTGGATGCTGAAACCGCAGCAGCTCACGAATGTGCATCTACAGCACCATATTTCTTCCCCATTTTTGCAGACATCGGCTTTTTGGGAGGACTATTATGGATATTGGCGGGTGTAGCATTTTTGCAGAATAAGAAATGGGGTTATCCAATTGCCGTAGTTGGGGTAGTTGTTTCTTTAAAAGCGAGCTTCTGGCCCAATATTCCAGCAATGGAAAGTGGGTCGGTACTCCCAGTTTGGTTTCTGATTTTTCTCCCTAACCTTGTGATGTATTTCGTACTTCTAAGGTCTATGAGAAATGAAACCTGGATAAAAATGCTATTTGGTATGGTTACCGGCATGGCTTTCATCCTGAATTTTATTAATGGAATCGCTTCGACGACTAGGATGGTGACTACATACCCCGATATTCTTAAGGCTGAAATGTTTATGCTTACCCAACGCCTGAACATGTTTGCATCCATTTTATTTGGAATTGCCACCATTGGACTCTTCCTTGCCAAAAAGAAAGAATGGGTGAGAATTGTGGGACTGTCAGGGGCAATCCTGTCCATCGTAGGCGGTTTTCCTTTAGCAATCTATTCCATGTTCTTCTTTGCAGGAGAATTTAGTTTCTCAATGTTTATCATGGCACCAGTAATCAGTACAGTAGTAGGTGTTGTCTTTCTGTTTCCTGGAATATGGAATAGAATATTGGGAACTGAAAAATCCACAAATTTGTAGGGGAACTTATTCAAAAAGGGTGACCCCCTACCCCCCGGGATCACGGCGGAAAAAGTCCACAACTAAGGGGTAGCAATGCCCTGGGGGCTCTCCGCTTAGTTGAAACGTGGCTAATAATCAACCCGACTAGCTACCCGAATATGGGACTCGGCGGAGACGCTAAAAGGAAATGTTTTTTTATTTCCATTGCCATTTTTTTCCAAGGTGTTAATAAATGGTAAATATGAGAGGAATGATGGTTAACAGACTCATTGTCTTACTTCAAATTTTTATTTTTCCGACTTTCTTCTACTTATGGGCGTTTCTAGGCCCAATGAGAGAGATGTCTTTAGATTCTTTCATCTTTTGGTCAGATAGCAATTATTTCTCTTCAGGAAGTGGGGATTTTGTCATCTTGAAAATCATTGCACCTCTCATTTTTGCACTGCCTTTTACTTTAGCGTCTATTATCAAAAGAGATAGAATTGCGAATTCATATGAGCTAATGTGGAGAGCTATCGGAAAAGTCAGAATCGATACAAAGCTATTCTATATGGTAAATGCCATATTTTGTTTATTCTTCTTTATTCTACCTTTTGGATCCCCAATCATTGCAGTATTTGGGGCGTTTTTTGCTGTCAAATTACTATTATATGCATTTGGAGTTAAAAAGAATGTTCCAGCTATTCTGATTGTTATTCCCGGTCTCTTACTAGCAGCAATCCCCCTAATGGTATCCATAGCTTTCTATGTTGAATATTCTACCGTTATCCAACCTATTTGGGATTTTTGGGTAGAATATTCAGGATACTTCTATGGTGTAGTTTTGTGTTTAGCATGTGCAATGGCAATAACCAATTTCTTCTTATTCTTACGAGAAGGAGCAGCACAAGTATCCTATACAAAACCAGCTGAAAGCAGGATTGGATTAGTAATTAAGTCCCTTCTGTTTGGAGGATTTTTGCTTATCTTAATATTTGTTGCAGGAGAGGATGGATCAGCTCATATATCGATGTTTATAATTAATGGAATAGCTGTAGGTTTAAGCTTAATAGAAGTTCTCATTAGATGGAGAAAGAAAATGTCAAAAGAGAGTGGAGGAGGGGGGATGCTAATGGTTCCTGTATTCATTGCAGTAAACTTCGTGGCAGGTTACTGGGATGGTATGATAACACTAGTTGTTGCACTATCAGCATGTATTTTCTTCATCCTTTTCTTGTTAGCCTATAGATACGCAGAAGACGAAACGCTATTCGAATGATGTGATGATAAAATATTGATTTTGGTTTAATTATAAACCAATACTTTTATAATTCAACTTATCAAGACTTTTTCAAATTCTCTTTAATTTGGAGAGTTAATAGATGAGTGACGAATATTTCAATCCAGGAATCATAGACAAGATTCGTGAAAACACGAATAAGTTGATCAAAGATATCGTAGCTAGTCAACAGAAAGAGATAGCTGTGATTGACAAAGATATTGAAACAAAAATTCAGCAAAAAAAAGAGGAAATTATTAAAGCAGCTAAAACTAAAGCCGAAGCTGAGTTTTTAAAAGAAAAAGCTAAACAAGAATTAGATTTAAGGTTGAAAATAACAAAGTTTCGTGATGAAGTAGTTGATGAATTAATTGTAAAGGCAACAGAAAAAATCAAAACAATGGCAGATACCAAAGAGTACGAAAAAAGCTTAGAAAATCTCTTGGTTACAGCTGTTTTAACTCTTAGCGAACCAGAAGTCATCGTCTATTGTAGAAAGCAAGATAAGAAAATTTTCACGAATCAATTTCTTTCGAGTGTAGCTGTTAAAGCTGAGAAGGAAAATGAAGTTAAATCAAAGATAACTCTGTCCAATGAATTTATTGACAGTATGGGAGGATTAATAGTTGAAACTTCTGATAGAAAAATAAGTATTAATAATACTTATGAAAAAAGGATAGATAGAGCATTAGGAAAGATAAAAAGAGAGTTATCTTTAATGCTAACCCAAGAAGGATGATCACAATGCAAAAAAGCCCAGTTAGAAGAATAAGTTTTCTAGCAATATTAGTGATGTTAACTTTAGTTACATCTGCAAACATAACTAAAGCAGAAATAGACTATAATATTCAAAATAATTCTGTAATTGAACAAAGTGGATATATTCAAACTATTGGTGGAGGAATATCAAAAGAAAATCTTGTAAGAGGAGAAAAAGTAAATATTTTTGCAACATTAGCTAATCTTGGTGATTTATCTCTTGAGGTAGTTTCTCTAACTGCTCATTTCAAGCACCTAGATGGAAATGAACGATTTAATTATAATTATACAATAGATTTCGATCTCAATCATAGAACACTTGGCCCTGGTGAAACATTTACTGGAACAATAGTTGCTGAAGTCGTAAATATTGAAGCAAAATATAACCTTTCAATTTACTTCAAAGCTGAAGATGTATACAATGTAGTAAGCGAGTTTGGCGCATCAGCAATAGATTTTATCGCTGCAGAAAATATTACAGTATCAGTTGTAGATCTTGGTAGTAATTCTTCTGGAACAATCATAGGAATTGGCATAACATTTACAGTTATCGTATTAGCACTTATTGGGCTGATCTTTTATGGTTGGTTAAAAGAAAAATTAGCCAAACGAAAATATAAATAAAATTCAAGCTAATAATATCAACCAGCTTTTTGGTTGATATATAAAACCCTCTTTTATTAGTTTGATTAGTATCTGTTCGATTTTGGATAAAGGGATACCAAACATTTGACAATTCCGAATTAGTTCATCCAGAGAATTTGTTTTACTTTGTCTTAAAATAGATAGAATGGTATCAGGTAAGGCTTTTGCTTGAATGTCAAGTAAAGTGCCTGATTTCTTCTCAAGAGCCATAATTAGTGCTGAAATCTGTTGAGCATGGGTATCTGCAGTATCAAAGAACTTTTCAGCTTCTAAAGTAGATAACTTTCCACTTTGTAAAAACACATTACTCTCAGCCTCTGAATCACTCACAATAAGAGCCTCTCCTAGTTCAAAAGTAATTATTTTACCACATTTTTTACAGAATCTATACTGATGATTGCTTGGAATATCATTAATTGTCTCACATTTATTACATCGGAAAATGATTGTCATTCTTCTTCCTCGTAATATAATTTTCTCGCAAAAATCAAAAACCCAGTATGGCCTATCATTCTTGTATTTGGTCTTATAGCATTGACTTTCAATTGCATTTCTCTTTTAATTAGTTCAAGAGCGTTTATTTCTCCGAAATGAAATTCCCGCAACTTAGTATAAACTTTCTCCACTTGGTTGTATGTTGGGAGAAAAACTGCAATAATCCCGCTGTACTTAAGAGAGGTGTAAGCATGAGGAATGACTTCACAAGGATCACCCAAATCTAGCACAACTGCATCAACATTAGTTTCATCAAAACCCAATGAAGCATCCTGATTTTTTATTGTCACATAAGATTCAAGTCCTAGTCGCTCAATGTTCTTAGATGCAGTGTTAAATGCTTCTTCTCTTATTTCATATGTAAAAACATGTCCAGTAGTTCTAACATAATTAGCCAAAATCGAGGTTAAAGCTCCGCTACCTGTACCTGTCTCAATAACCTTAGAGCCAGGAACTATTCCAGTATTCATCAATATCATCCCTGCATCTTTAGAATAGATGATTTGTGAACTATGGGGTAGTTTTGCTAAGTAATCACTGGGTAAGGGCTTGTAAATGGAAAGAGTTGCGGATTTGCTTGTAGTAATGCGTAAACCATACGGTTTCCCTATTATTTCATCATAGTCAAAAAAACCTTTATGGCAATGGAACTGTTTTCCAGGAACAGCTTTTGTAAGCCACTTTTTTCTTTGGTCCAAAACTATGTATAAATCGGAACCCTCTGTTATAATATTATCTTCTGCAAAACTTGAATCTTTCATCTCTACCAAATTAAACGGAGGAAGAAATATTATAAAACTTGTTTTTTGAGAGACAGAAAGAAAGGCAAATAGCTTATTTCCGTACATTTTGTAGGTGCTTATTGCAATAGTCTTTATGGCAATTTTGCGTGTAAATAGAAGTCTTACTAGGAAGCTGGCTATTCCATTTACAAAACTAGGTGTTATACTAGGTAATATAGGCTATTTTATCGGAGAAATTGCAAAAACTGTGAATAATAAAATAAAAAAACAGAAAAAAAGAAGATTAGAGAAAGCCTTTCTCTTTTAGAATGTCTTTTAGTTTTGGAAAGCCGATTTCCTCTAACTCGTATTTTACTCTGACCATAGGTTTGTCAATCTTGATCAATCTTGTTATATCTATTGGGGTGGCTGAAACTACAACATCACATTCAGTATTATTGATGGTTTCTTCCATATCCTTTAGTTGTTGATCAAAATATCCCATAGCGGGGAGTAAGGTACCAATATCAGGATATTTTTCAAAGGTTTCTTTCATGCTACCAACCAAGTAAGGTCTGGGATCAACTAATTCCTCAGCACCATATCTAAGGGCAGCGACAACTCCGGCACCATACTGCATTTCTCCATGAGTTAAAGTAGGTCCATCTTCAATCACTAATACTCTCTTGCCTTTAACCATGTCTGGTTTGTCAACAAAGATTGGAGAGGCAGCCTCGATAATAACAGCATTTGGATTAGCTTTACGAATATTTTCTTCTAAATCGAGAACATTTTCGTAATCAGTTGTGGTGATTTTATTTACGATAACTACATCAGCGAGATTAAGATTGGTTTCACCAGGATGATAAGTAAGCTCATGCCCTACTCTGTGAGGATCAGCAACTACGATTTGTAAATCAGATTCATAGAATGGAAAATCGTTATTTCCACCATCCCACAAAATAACGTCTGCTTCTTTCTCTGCTTCTCTAAGAATGGCTTCATAATCAACACCTGAGTAAATTACCAAACCCTTATCGATATAAGGTTCATACTCTTCTCTCTCTTCGATTGTTGTTTCATGCTTATCCAAATCAGAATAGTCAGCAAATCTTTGTACGGCTTGTTTAGCTAGATTTCCATAAGGCATAGGATGTCTGATAGCGACTATCTTCTTACCAGCCTCGGTTATTAGCTGTACAATTTTTCTGGAAGTTTGTGATTTGCCACTTCCAGTTCTTACTGCACACACGCTAATTAGTGGTTTTGTGCTTTTAACCATGGTTCCTTTTGTTCCTAACAGCGAAAAAGCTGGACCTAAAGCATTAACTAGAGATGCTTTGTGCATAACATATTCGTGAGTTACATCTGAGTAGGAAAAAACTACTTCATCAACTTCTAATTCTTTGATGAGTCTTGGCAATTCAGATTCATCAAATATCTTTATTCCTTCTGGATATAGTGGTCCAGATAACTCTTTAGGATACTTCCTGTCTACTATATCAGGAATTTGAGTCGCGGTGAACGCTACAACTTCATAACTTTCATTATTACGATAATATGTATTGAAATTATGAAAATCTCTACCAGCGGCTCCCATTATCAGGATTTTTCTCTTATTCATCTAAATCATCTTAAAACTTGTATGTTCAACTTTTTAGTGTTTTAATAAAAAATTTGTGATATGTAGAAATTATTTCAAGACTCATATTCTTAAAATCCTTTGAATATTGTTCCATATCAAAAACTGCACCAAATAAACTAAGGTGACTATTCACCGAGTATAATAGGTAATGCGACTCTTTCAATTAATAGGTTATTCATTGCTTGTATCAATGGAATAACACAAAGTTTTCTTCTAGAATTTTATCATCAGTAGGATTAATAGTAACAACATAGAACAAAGTTCTGTAAAAAAACATTCGGTGACTTGAGGTTTCTCACTTCGAAATAGCAGGAATACGGTTGACATGCTTAAAGTATGGCGGAATGTTCTTCTCAATCAATCCTTCTTTTTTGATCAAGTCTAATGTAGCTGTTTCAATGGTAATAATATCTTTACTACCAACAGCTCCGATGTCATTGACGATTGGCATCTGCCCTAGACCCAAAAAAACGTCATTCAAGTATATTTCTTTATTACCATACTTTGAAATCCTTTTTGTAATTCCCTTAAATGTCTAATTACAAAATTTAGATATTCTAAATCAATGTTATACCAAATATCTATAGAACTGAAAGCTCTGCATCCTTAATAACCGCAGAAAATAATTTTTTGCTTGGAAGAAGTATGGGGATTGGTCACTTAACCATCTCACAGATGTGGGATAGTGTGAGTAAGATTGTCCATGCCAATTCTTCCACTAAAATTGTTTTTCGATCAGGCCAAGCAGTTGAAAAAATAGCCAAAGCTCTAGACCTTCAAGATGACCGCTTTAAACGTATTCAACAACTTCCTATTAGAAATTGTTTTGTATGGATAGACGGACAAGAACAAACTATTGAAATGAAGACTATAGATTTTTTGCGGGAACCCCACAAGTATAGCACATACCTTCAACTTCTCGAAAGTAAATATCCAAACTCCACCTCCACCAACCTATATGACAGTTTTATTGATATGAGAGCTTCTCTCTACGAGAAACTTAGCAGAACTAATCAACGCGGCAAGAGTGGAAGCAAAAGTAAGAAGAACAACAAGGAAATTAACAACAAGCAAAATTCGGATCTTAGAACTCATCCCTTAAGGAACGATAATAAAACCATTGAACAAATAACTAATGCTAATAGAGCATTAGAACGGAAAAAGAATGAGCGTGATGATTATTGTAACACTTTTTGCTCCTCAAATATGAACAAAGAAGAATGTCTCAATACTAAGATGATTGCCCAACTAGCTTGTTCAATATTAGTGAAAGAATATTCAAGTTATGAAATCGAACAAGCTATTCTTGGAACGTTTACTATAACAATCGAAGAATTATTAAAACAAATTCTAGCAGAAAAAAAACTAGCGTGTAATGAACGAGTTCTTCACTGTACACAAAGAGAGTTGGCTAATCGCTTGATGAGCAAGAACGTGTCATAAAATTTCCTTGGGGTTTATAATATTAAGACGAAACTAGTTTTTGA
>BPTM01000068.1 GCA_023705945.1 Candidatus Heimdallarchaeota archaeon | reverse complement strand
TAATGAATTACTGATAACCATGGAAATTTCTTTTTCTCTCCTTGAAGGAGCTGGACTTTTCCTGTCACTTACTGAAAATGTAGACATTCTATAAAAACACTGAATTAATGCTCTATCTGCAAGTGCTCTGTGTTTTGGATGTAATTCTCTTGGTCCATATACTGCAGCAATAATTATGTTTTTACCCATTCGTATTTCTGCAGAACCATCCGCGTTTTTAATAACACCAATCTTAATATTTACAGGACGTAACTCATCTACTTTGCGTCCATCTAATCTTATTCCTTTCTCATCTATGAGTTTTACACTTCCGTCTCCGGCCATTATTATCACCTTAAATTTATTGTTGATCTTCTGATATCATATCACGAATTCTATCAGTCAAACCTTGTGTGTGAGCCTCTAACTCGATTTTTATTATTGCTTGAATTGCTTTCAATTCATCTTCTATCTTCTTTCCATTAACCCATATTTTTCCATTTTGGCCAGTGATTATCTGAGTTCTAGTCAATCTTTTTACCATATTGATCATAGTGCCCTTTTTACCAATAACACGGGGTATGTGAGAGGCTTCTATTTCAATTAATCGTCCCCCTCTTAACTTTCCTAATCCTCTTTCATTTGTGATAAGCAAGGGATCTCTCGTTCTATCAAAACTCGCAATTTTTGTGAGAATTATGTCCCCTAAACTGAAGATTTTTCTGGCGTCATCATTAATTGGGTCGAAGCGTTTTTCGGTTGCATTATTGGCACTAAGTATGGCGGTATATGGCGAACCTATGTCAACAATCCAACTTGTTAAGCCAACTTCTGTGACTTTTCCTATAACTAAATCCCCAGGTCGAGGGATGTACTTTCCTCTGAGTGCTTTAACTTGGATAAAATCACCTTTATCTTGAAATAAACCAACAACTGAGGAGTAATATTCACCATTTCTTTTAACAATTCCTTCTCCATAATTAATTGGTCCTTCAGCTAAAAGGTCACCTGGTATAACTATCGCATGATTTTTTGCTATAACTTTAGACATATTGTATCACCGTTTTGTTTCTCTATTCCGACATTCTCTCCAAAACTTTAACTTGGGCCTTTCCTTTTGTTCTAGATGTAATTTGCTCTAAAAAATCAGCTTGAGTTCCTGAGGGGATATTGACAACAATGGCTAAACTGCCATCAGATAACCATTCTTCTTGAACAAGATTTCCTGCAGAAATTAAAAAACCATATAAGGATCCAGTATAACTTGGGGGAATCTTTACAGCTAATTTTACTGATTCAAGTCTAATGGGCATAATTGGTTTCAATAAATCAATGACTTCTAATGCCTGACTTTTTACATCATCCTTGTAAGAAATATTAACGCCTAAGTCGAGAATTGCATTCTCAATTCTGTCTTTTGGAATTGGAGCATTTTCACGTGGGTTAATACAGTGAATGTGAATAAAATCTACTATCTCAATTCTTTTATCTTTTAGAATCTCATTTCGTTGACCTATTGTTAACTGTAATTTACCTTCTTTAAGAATCTTAATAGCTGTTTCTCTCTCGGTTAATCCTTCAAATGCTACACCTAAATCATCTTGTGTAGATTTAACTCCTCGAGAAATGTTTTCGTAGACAATATAAACTTCAAAGATATCGTCTATTTCTACTTCTTCACCTTGGATGAATAGCCAAGCTGGTTCAGGATTAACAAGTAATTCATAACGCCTCCCATGTTTTTCATAGCGGACAATAGACTTGCCTTTTAAATCAATTCGTCTATCTATTGTTACTCCTCTGAAATCTTTGCTCATTTTAATCACACTCAAGTGTCGGAGTATTGTCTTTAACTTTTGAAAAAAGTAAAAGACCAGATTTATAAGACTTTTTAAGAATGAGAATAAAGAACCATGTGTAGAAACAAAAATCTTCTCTAATCTTTTGGGTGATTATATGACAAATATTCTTGTGACAGGAGCTCCAAGAACGGGGAAAACAACTCTAATTTCAACAATTGTAACAAAACTCAATGTTAGTGTAATTGGTTTCATTACAACCGAAATAAGAGAGAATAAAATTAGAACAGGTTTTACAATTGAGACTTACTCAGGTATTAAAAAAATCCTAGCTTCTAAGAAAAATCTAGAAAGTAAGTATAGAGTGGGTAGATATGGGGTTCATTTGGATAACCTAAACTTCATAGTCAACAAACTAGAAGAAGAATTAAACAATGAGATACCAAAATTGATTATTATTGATGAAATTGGGAAAATGGAGCTTTTTTCACGTTCCTTCAAGGATTTTGTTATGAAAGCACTTAATCAGAACAAGGTTCTTGGAACCATTATGCTTATGGATAATGATTTCACAAAGACAATTAAACTACGAAGCGACACAAAAATTTTCGAGATTAATTTGCAAAACAGAGAAAAAATCACGAATAAAATCGAGGAGTTAGTTAGATGCCAGAAGGACCAGAAGTTGAATGTGTAAGAATTTCATTGAAATCAATTGTTGGAAAAAAAATTCAAGGAATCCATCTAACTGAACTCTCCCAGAAGTATAAAAAATATAAAAATAAACAAACCCAATTTGATCAATTTAGTGGGCATCAGATTAAGAAAATTGAAAGGATTGGAAAATTTTTAATTTTTAAATTTGATAAGAAGGAAGTAATTCTAAACCATCTAGGAATGTCTGGTAACTGGCTTCTATTAAAGAAGAAAGACCAGATTTTACCTTCACACCCAAAGGTGTTAATAGAATTTAAGACATTGCCAAATGCGCTTTTTTATGACATGAGAAATTTTGGACAATTCAAAATATATGAAGATTATAATGCAGTGCTCCAGCACAAACCAATTCGTAAGATGGGTATAGATGGACTTTTGGTTACTTTTCCTATAGCTGAATTTCTTCTAAGAATTGATAAGAAAAATTACGCGAACCGAGAGATAGGTTCCGTTCTTCTTGACCAAAAATTAGTTGCTGGCATAGGAAATATATACAAATCAGAATCTTTGGCATTAGCAAACATTAATCCTACTAGACTTGTAAAAACATTGACAAATAAAGAGCGATGCAAGCTAGGCCATGCTATCTCAAAAACGCTCCATAAAGCAGTAGAATACATGGGTAGCACATTTAACTCGTTCAGAACTCCTGATGGTAGGGAGGGGTCGGCTCAGAACTGGCACCAAGTATATGGGAAAAAAGATAAAAAATGTAATGATTGTGAAACTGAAATAAGGAGAATTGTTCAAGATAAAAGAAGTACTTTCTATTGCCCTAACTGTCAGTTGTAGATTGCTGAAATAGTTGATTGTTAGAAATCAATATTGGCTTTCTTAAGTCTTCTCTGAATGATTGGTTTGAATATCAGTTTTCTAAGTGCAACTTTTAAATAAAGACTTCTCTTGAAGTACTTTGCAACCAACTTATACGAATCAATAGTATCCCAAATTGTAGGGTGGGCATCTATCTCGTTAACTATTATTTTACTATATCCTCTTTTCTTTATGTTCTGTAATATGTCATTGATTGGCAATACACCTGATCCAAAAGAGTAGTGTGAATCTTCACCCTCGTTACAGTCAGAGAAGTGAATTTCTTCTAGCTCATTAAAAGGCATTTTGTCAAGTAGATCTAGATATGTCTCCGGACCATTTTGAATATATGAATGAGCTACATCAAATAACCATCCCTTCAGTTGATTCCCCAGATCTTTTTTCAATCTTTTATAATAGTCGAGAAAATCTTCATCTGATAGACTCATAACATTTTCTACAACAACGGGAATTTTTAGTTGACTGACATTCTCAACTAATGTTTTGTATTCTCCACGATGCTCAACTGGGTGAAATACAGCAGCTATAATGTTTAGTTTGTCTATATTTTCATTAATTAATTTAATAACTCCATCAATCTCCTTTTGTTTCTCAGGAAAAGAAAAATCATATTCATCGATTTCATCGACTGGAAGATGAAAAGTTGTTACCATATCACCTACAGCTTCGATTACGCTATCAAGATTATTGAAATTTACGCCCTGTGGATTTAACTCGCAAGATTCTATGCCTAAGGTTTTAGCAAATTTGATTAAATGTTCGCATCCCAACCCTTTGTAAGCTTGAATTGTTTGACCGATAAGCACCATACGTTTTTCTATAATGGAGATATATATATAAATTAATCTTCTTATTAAAAAATGATATTCATATGAAAGTCAAAAGAGCGATAGTACGAGAACCCAGTTTGAGTTATACACAATGTGTTTCTTCACACCCGTTGCATCATACTGTGAGTCTTGAAAAAGCAAGGCTGCAACATATCAACTATTGTGATACTTTATTGAATCTTGGACTTGAGCTAATCAAGCTTCCTCCAAAGAAAGAGTACCCTGATTCTTGTTTCGTTGAAGATACAGCAGTGGTTTTTGGAAATAGAGCCTTTATCACAAGAATGGGTGTTCAAAGTCGTCGTGGTGAAGACAAAGAAGTAGAAGAAACCCTTAAAGAATATTTCCTAACTAAGCGTGCAACAGAACCAGCTACTCTTGAAGGTGGCGATGTTTTGCACCTTCCTAATGGGTTGATATGTGGCATAACTCAAAGAACAAATAAATTAGGAGCTAAACAAATGGAAGATTGGTTACAAGTTCAGGTAGATACCATAACTAACCCTAATATCGTTCATCTCAAAAGCCACATGAAATATCTAGGTAACAATACAATGATTATTAGTGACGAATATGATGGTCATCCCCTCCTACAAGGGCTTAATCTTCTAATAATTCATAAGAAGGAAAGTTACTTGGTTAACTGTTTATCAATTGGTAATACAGTAATTATGTCTAATACATTCAATTATGCTCAAAATGTCGTAACCGAAGCAGGATTTGAAGTTATATCTCTTGAAATGAGTGAGTTTGAGAAATGTCAAGGAGCTTTAACCTGCCTCTCAATCATTTTTTAGCGTTTTTTCAAATATTATTCATAAAATAGTGTTGCTACTTTAAATGCAAAAGTCTAAATAGTAAAATCACCATTTTTTTCTGAGTAAAATGTTCTTCAGACGTATAGTAAAATCTCTAATTGGTTTTGTTACTTGTACGATTGTTGTTCTTCTCTTAATATTGATATTATGGCCAACATTTGATCAACCTGGATTAGTGGAATTTAATCGACTCATGGTTGAAGAATATGGATCAAGTGGTCATTTTGCAGTAGCCCTTTTATCTCTCTTAGTTGTGAATATCTTTTTACCAATTAATTTACCTGATATATTTGATGTTGCAAATACTCTTGCTGGAAGTCCGGTTCCTGATGGATTCCCTTTTAGTCATGTGGGAATGTATATCCTGATTCTTGTAATTTGGCTTATTGGTTCCTTTGCAGGTGGATTAGCTTCTCGAGGAGGTTTAAGATCAGGTGCATGGTCTGCTATGCTATCTTTTGTATTTCTAGATTTGATATTTTCTATTATGGTTGATGCTATGGGTATTTCAATTGCAGGTTTCACAGGTTCATTCTTTGTTGTTTTCTTCTTTACATTAGTTGTCGGTTCATTCATCTTCATACCGGTAGTTGGTCTAGCGGGGGGAATAGCAGGGGGTATTTTAGGTAAAATGCTCTTCCGGAAAGACAAGGATAAAAGTAGCAAAGATTCTAGTAATAATGATAATTAGTAGATTGTATTAAGAGAAAAATTCTCTTTTTTTCCAACTTAAGCATATGTTTTTTATATTGAAATATAGAAATCATAAATGATTAGGATGGCTTCTCAAACCAACATTCATGCAATACCTTGGGTAGAAAAGTACCGTCCAGGAGTTTTTAAAGATTTTATAGGAAACTCAACCCTAGTTCAAGAACTTGAGAACTGGTTACTAACATGGAATGCTCAAAAAAAGAAAGTCGTTCTGATTGCAGGTCCTGCTGGTGTAGGTAAAACGAGTGTTGCATACTATTTGATTAAAAAATATAATTATGAGTTTGTAGAAGTAAATGCAAGCGATAAAAGAAACAAAGCCGCTGTAGAACGACTAATAGGCCTATCTTCAACAGAAGGAACTGTGCTTCAAGGTGCTAGGGTCCGGAAATTAATTCTAGTAGATGAAGCTGATGGGCTTTTCGGAAATGAAGATCGTGGTGGTGGACCTGCACTAGCCAAGGCTATAGATAAAGCAAGAATCCCAATAATTTGCACAGCAAATGATCCTTCAGCAAAATCTCTGAAAGCTGCAAAAAGAAAAATGAAAGTTATCACATTTAAAAGTCTTACAGAGCAAGAAATATTGATACTACTACAAAAGATTACAGAAAAAGAGAATCTTGACATAGATGAAAAAGTATTAGTTGCAATTGCAAAAAACTCTGGTGGGGATGCGCGATCTGCAATTAATGATTTAGAGGGTGTTGCTTTTTGTACAAAGGATTTTGAGGTGGTTTTTTCACCAAGAAATCAGAAACACAGTTTAGATGAAGCTTTAACAAATATATTCTCTGCTAAAGATTATGGAGAAGCAAAACGTGCTCTTGATGGAGTTGACGTAGATTATAGAGAACTATTAACCTATGTCTATGAACATGCTTGGAATCAAGCTGCAACTCCAATTGAGCTTTTCAACATTTATGAGTTAATTGCTGAAGCTGATATATACTTATCACAGTGCTATATCAAACAGAATTGGACCTTCTTGAAGTATTTCTTTATACTGATCTCTTCAATCAATCTTGTAAAACAATCGCCTTTCAAATATACGAAATTTAGTTTTCCAAGTTATTGGGCTTTAATGGGAAGATTGAGAGGAAAGACTGCAAAAATGAAACAACTAGCAATGAAGAGTAAAGAAGCACTTCATTGCTCTACGAGAATATTCACTAAAGACATTTATCCCTATCTGAAGATTATCTTTAATACCGATGCTACTATGGCAGCGGGAATTGCTGTTTGGTTACAATACAATGAAGAAGATGTAGACTTTCTGACTAATGGAACTTCAAAAATGACAAAACAAATTATGACGCTTTATGAAGACGCATACGTACAAATCACTGAATCTCGATTAGAAAAAGCGAAAGAAATTGAATTTGATTTGATGTTTTTTGCTAATATGAATAGATCAAAAAAGAATCAATCTAAACAGATTATCCAAGAAGACGTTCAAGAAGACGTTCAAGAAGACGTT
>BPTM01000067.1 GCA_023705945.1 Candidatus Heimdallarchaeota archaeon | reverse complement strand
AGATCTTAACCAAGTAATAAAAGAGCCAATTGTAGTTGTATTTAGTCTAGAACAGTTACTAGCTAATCCAGAAAATGCTACAGAAATGTTTGAAAGGCTCAACATTATTCTTCCTCCCTTGCCGCCTGAAGAAATACCTGATTTCTTCTTTTATATGCTTAGTTTAATACCGTTCGAAAATATTACTGTAATTTCTGGAGTTATCACCGAGACTTTTGAAGCAATAGGTGAGACAATGCTTGATCAAGTAGCGGTTGCTGCAGTAAGAATTGAATATGAAATAATTGGTTTGGATACTGATAGTATACAGAATTTGTATATTCTGAAAGCTGGAGGACTGATGCTTTTAATGACATTACTAGCGGTAATCTGTACCATCGCAGTCAGTTATCTAGCGTCTAGAACAGCTGCTGGAATGGCACGTGATATTCGTAGTGATGTATTCAAGAAAGTCGAAAACTTCTCAAGTACTGAATTTGATAAATTTTCCACAGCTTCCCTTATTACTCGTTCTACAAACGATGTGACCCAGATACAAAGCGTGACTTACATGATAGTTCGGATGGTTTTCTATGCACCCATCCTAGGCGTAGGAGGAGTTATCCGAGCTCTTAATAAAAGTACATCAATGTGGTGGATCATCGCTGTGGCAGTTCTTGTACTTATAATTCTAATCGTGATTGTTTTCTTTATAGCACTACCAAAATTCAAAGCGATGCAATCGTTGACGGATCGGATCAACCTAGTTGCACGTGAAAGTCTCTCAGGTATGCTAGTTATTAGAGCTTTTAACAAGGAAAAATTTGAGGAAAAACGCTTTGATAAAGCTAATCTTGACATAACAGCTGTTATTCTATTTATTAACCGGCTAATGGTAATATTAATGCCTTTTATGATGCTTGTATTGAATGGTTTGTCACTTGGAATTATTTGGATAGGGGCTCATCAAGTTGCTGAAGCTGCAATGCAAGTTGGTGATATGATGGCCTTTATGCAGTACGCAATGCAGATTGTGTTTGCATTTCTAATGCTGACTATGATGTTCATTGTTTTACCTCGAGCAGTCGTATCAGGAAAACGTATAAATGAAGTATTAGTCACAGAGCCAGTAATTAATGATCCTGAAAATCCAAAAACATTCCCAGATTCTTTCAAAGGAACAATAGAATTCCGCGACGTAACTTTCCGTTACCCAGGAGCTAAGAAGAGTGCATTGGAGGATATTAACTTTACAGCTAAACCTGGAGAAACTACTGCGTTTATTGGATCAACAGGTTCTGGCAAATCAACTGTCATTAATTTGATTCCTCGATTCTATGATATAACCTCAGGTGCAATATTAATTGATGGCGTGGATATTAGAGAGGTAACACAACATAGTCTGAGGGAGAAAATAGGATATGTCCCGCAGAAGAGTTCCTTATTCTCAGGAACAATAGAAAGTAATTTACTCTTTGCTGATGAAGATGCAACGGAGGAAGATCTACAATCGGCAATAGAAATTGCTCAAGCAAAGGAATTTGTTTCTTCCAGTCCAGAAGGGATGGAAAGAGAGATTGCTCAAGGAGGAACAAACGTTTCAGGAGGGCAAAAACAACGCCTTTCAATTGCACGTGCTTTGGTCAAGAAGCCTCCAATTTATATTTTTGATGACAGTGTATCAGCTCTGGATTTCAAAACAGATGCTGCTTTACGCAAGGCTCTCAAACAAAAGACAGGCGATAGCACAGTATTAATTGTGACTCAACGTGTATCCACTATAAAAAATGCTGAGCAGATTATTGTTATAGATGATGGAAAAATAGTTGGCAAAGGCACTCATGATGAGTTGATGAAAACGTCTGATATTTACAGTGAGATTGCTTCATCTCAACTTGAACTGGAGGAATCATCATGAGTCACAGACCAGGAGGATCACGAGGAAGACCAAGTGGACCCAGAGGAGGACCTATGGGTAGAATGATGAAAGGAGATAAGGCTAAAGATTTCAAAGGTTCAATGATCAAACTCATCAGCTATCTAGGTAGATACAAAGTAATAATCATAATTGCGATAATAATTGCTATAGCTTCGACAGCTGCAAACATTGTTGGACCAAAAATTCTAGGAGAAGCCACAACAGTACTTTTTGAAGGATTAATCGAGGTTGTAAAAGGAACAGGAGAAGTAGATTTTGATTTCATCGGTCGGATCATCCTGATTACTTTGGCATTGTATGTATCTTCTGCAATATTCAGATATATTCAAGGTTGGATCATGGCGAGAGTTTCCACAGATATTTCTTACCGACTTAGAAAAGATATATCCGAAAAGATTAATCGAATGGAACTCAAGTATTATGATCGTACGACTCAAGGAGAAATACTCTCACGAATAACCAATGATGTAGATACCATCAATCAGACTTTGAGTCAGAGTATCACACAAATTATTACTTCTATAATAACCGTACTGGGTATACTCGTCATGATGTTCACTATCAGCTGGTTAATGACTTTGGTGGCATTAGTGATCATCCCTCTATCAGGAGTAGTGGTCATGTTCATTGTTAAACGATCTCAAAAACATTTCACTCAACAGCAAGAGTATATTGGACACGTCAATAGTCATGTGGAAGAAATGTATGGAGGTCACATTGTTATGAAAGCCTTCAATGGAGAGAAAAAAAGCCAAGAAAAATTCGAGACTTATAATAGTACCCTACACCGTTCAGCTTGGAAATCACAATTCTTCTCTGGGTTGATGATGCCGATGATGACCTTCATTGGAAACTTAGGTTATGTAGCAGTCGCCATCTTGGGTGGATGGTTAACTATACAAAATGCCATCTCAGTTGGTGATATCCAAGCTTTCATTCAATACGTTCGTACATTCACACAACCCATCGCTCAACTAGCAAATGTTTCAAATGTTCTTCAACAAACAGCTGCAGCAGCTGAAAGAGTTTTCGAATTCTTAGGAGAAACTGAAGAAGTTGCTGAAACAACCAAACCTGTCAAATTGGAAAAAGTAAAAGGTCTTGTAGAATTTAAGAATGTTAATTTCGGTTACAATCCTGAGAAAATCATCATACACAATTTTTCAGCGACCGCCAAACTAGGGCAAAAAATAGCTATCGTTGGTCCAACTGGAGCTGGCAAAACCACCATGGTAAAGCTTCTAATGCGTTTCTACGATGTCAATGGTGGAACCATCTTAGTTGATGGTCACGATATTCGTGATTTTACAAGAACGGATTTACGCGTTAATTTTGGTATGGTTCTACAAGATACTTGGCTCTTTAATGGCACTATACTTGAAAACATTCGATATGGTCGTACTGACGCTAGTGATGCAGACGTGGTTGCAGCAGCTGAAGCTGCACACGTTGACCAGTTTGTTCACACATTAGCAGGTGGTTACCATATGGAGCTAAATGAAGAAGTTACAAATATATCTGAAGGACAGAAACAGCTATTAACTATAGCAAGAGCCGTATTAGCTGATCCCGAAATACTCATACTTGATGAAGCTACAAGTTCAGTCGATACTAGGACAGAGATTCTCATTCAGAGAGCAATGGACAATTTGATGAAAAATAGAACAAGTTTTGTCATAGCTCATCGGTTGTCTACTATCCGTGACGCTGACCTCATACTTGTCATGAATGAAGGAGATATTGTTGAACAAGGTACTCACACCGAATTGCTAGAGCAATGTGGTTTCTATGCTGAACTCTACAATAGTCAATTTGATGTATCAGAGGAACCACCTGAATCTGCAGAGTTTCAAGCATGTGATTAGAACTAGAGACTTGAGTCTCTCTTCTGTTTTTTCCTTTCCTTAAACAACTAGTGTGAACCGGTTATCTGGCCAATCAACTCTTTAAGAGAAGTCATTTTGTTTCACTTTTTTTTTACTCGAACAGCTAAAAAATATTTTCTAATATTCTTCAGCTTAAATTAGTGATTTTTTTGTTTCTAGAAGGGTTTATTAACATTCATGAGAATGCATGTATTTGATGCAAATGAAAAAACACAACAAAATCTTAGCATGTTTTTTTGTAGTATTCTTCCTTTCATCATTAACTGTGAGAAGCGAAACCGCTCCAAATCTGCTCGAACTGACTGAAGGGATAAGTACAGTGGGAGAAATATACCACAATGAAGTTTCAGGTTCAGTGAATTTTAGCATTGACAGAATATGGCATGACCCCTTCTTGGATGAAGATATATTGGAAATGTCTAGAGATTTTGTTCACGATCCACCCTATGATCCGATTTTCAATATTTCAAAAGAGATAGTGAGATCAGTTGTAATAAATGATAATAGATCGGTTATCATACCAGCAATCAGATACTACATAGAAAGTGGAGATGAAACCATAGACTTTTATTTTAATTACACAGATTCTTTAGACATTGGAGAAGAAGATATATTTGTCACCTACAATGGAGCAACATATAACTATTCAGAAATAGATCCTGCTTCTGAACTTTACACTAATATTACCGATTGGATGTTTAATTGGATGGTAGGAAATGCTTTTGAATTACAGCTAATGCCACAAACTAAATACGCTATATCACCTCAAGCAACAATAGGACAGGAAATTGAATATGGTCCATACACGGGAGAAGTTATAGGATTTGCCACATATAATATTAGTGAGACAGAATATTATGAAGTCATTGAAGTACATCATGATGAAGAAGTGGTAATCATTAATATGTTCGGATCTGATCAACCATATACAATAGGTGAATCAACTCTACTTTACGAAAAAAGGACAGGAATCATCTTACATTGGCTTGAATACAATGTTACAGCAGACAAGTATTATTTCTATAACGCTACAGAAGTTGTAGGCATCAGTCCACTCATATACATACTAGAATATTCATTACCATTCATAGCAGTAATAAGCAGTATTCTGATAGCTATACCAATTCTCATAGGTAGAAGAAAGAAAGAATAATCTTAATTCCCTTTTTTCTTTTTTATTTCAAATATTACCTAGATAACACTATAGAAAAATAATATAGGGAAAGTAAAAACAAATCAAAAGCATTCGTGAGTAGCTCTGTCCCTGTTGATTGACTCGAGTGTATGAGAAAGGTAGAAAGGTGAATTTGTACAAAAATCAAGTTGATGAGGTTTTCCTTCTTCTCTTTGTTAGTTTTCGAACTATAGTTGTTCCAACAATAGCTACACCAATAATCCCAAAATAAAAACTTAAGACACCTTCAGTATCAGATGTAGGAGGAGGGCTTATTGTAAAAATAACAATCCAACCTGAGTAAAGATAATGGTCATCCTCATGATACATTGCTTCTACACTGAAAAGAGAAACACTAAGATTAACATTTCCCCAAGATTCTAAATATTGAAATGTGGAACTGTTTTCTATTTTCTTAAAGCTCATATTTGGAAAGGAAACAGATGAAGAAAATCTATCTGCAAGCTTATACTCAACTGTTGTATCCTGATAATTAGCTACACCACTAGCTTGATAAATTAATTGGAGATTAACATCTATATAGTGATAACCATCTGTCAGAACAGAAGAATTGATACCAACTCCTAAATCAACAACAGTTCCAGTAGAGAAAGATATTCTCTCTTCCCAATAATTCGCTTTTACAGACGTGATAGAGGGGAACATTAGAGTAGCAAAAATGAAGAAACTCAATATTTTTTTCATTTTCTCATATCCACAGATTAAATTCTTTATCTAGAAACTTAACATAACTAGATATTAACAATTGTTAATTAGTAAAAAATGACCTAATATTGAAAAAAGAAAAAAGGAAAACGAATAATTAGTTTCTTGATCGCTTTTTAGTTATAATTGAAAGAGTAACTGCAGAAACACCGATTAAGGAGAGTGTGAATATCAACTGTATACCAGTTGAAAACTCGGAAACTACGAAGGGTCCTTTGGGATAAGGATCAAAATTGTTTGCCTCTCCATCAAGAGGATAGGTTGGTGTACCTGTCCAATCCGACCACCAATTACCTTCTAACGTTATAATGTCATACCAGATATTAGTTGTCCCAGCATCGTAACCTTGAGAAAATCCTCCTAAGTAATTATATGAGAGGTGATTGTGATGTATAACATTATCAGAAGAGAATTCATCTAAATAAATACCATGTTGAGTACAAAATTCTATAAGATTATAAGTAATCAAGCAAGTATCTGAACTTTGTAAATAAATTCCCCAATGGTCACTATTTATTGTATTATTTGTGATTGTGTTTTCTGAACATGACCAAATGTATATACCCAACCAATAATTATCATTACAAGTATTATTGTAAACTATACAATCATCAGAAATAAACAACCACAATCCATATTCTTTGTTGTAATTGCAAGTATTGTTCGCAAAAGTTGAATGAGAATCATACAACGATTCGATTCCATCAAAGTTATTATTACAAGTATTATTTGTAATAGTACTATAAGTGGAAGATTCAAGATAGATTCCATATATATTATTGTTACAAGTATTATTCATGATATCAGCATTATCACAGTCATAAAGAAACAAACCTATCGTCGTATCTGATAGGTCTTGGTTGTATATAATGGGTCTCTTGCAGTCAACTAAAATAAGTTGACCATAGTCTGGAACTGTAAAGGAGAGGTCATCAATTGCTGTGTAATATCCTAATATCTTCCCGTTTACCCAGTTATTCTCAAAACTAAAGTTAAGATAATTTGTTTTACTAGTATCATAGATATTGACACCATCTTTGTAAAATATGTTATTTGTTAGAGTAGAATTGTAGGAATACCACATATTAATTCCATACATTCTATTGTCAGAAAGTGTATTATTAATAAAAACAGCACCAGGTGAGTGAGATAGATGAATACCCTCACCATTTTTTGTCATAGTGGAATTGATAATAGAGACACTAGAAGAATCTCTAAGGTATATACCTTCCCAACTATTTTCATTAAATGTTGTATTGAGAATTTTAGCTGTTCCAGAGGTAACAGATTCAAAATAGACACCATAACCAGCAGAATCAATATAACAAAAACGAATAACAAAATGTTTGGTAGTACCTTTAACGAGAATTCCTGTGTAACTTGTTGTGGTAATGTTGTAATTTTCAATAACATAAGGATCAGCAGCTGTTCCAGCTCCAGTGAAACCATAATCGGTAAAATTATCATCAGAGATTATTTCGATAGGAACAAGGTCTACTAGAGCTTGAATCGAGGGTGAAGATTTTTTGTGATCAATAAGAGATGAAGCTGTAATAGTTGAACTTGTATTTACTGAAAGAATAAGTAGTGAAGTTGCAATTAAGATTATGACAATTATTTTTGAGAGATAAATTTTTATTTTCATCATATTAACCTCAAAGATAAAGTAATCATTCTCATTATATAAGGATTTTACAAAAATTTGTGTTCTAGAAGTGATGAAATAAGAAAATGAAATATCTAAGTTTATGAAAATATTGTGGATAGAATCATGTAAAATATTTGATTCCATAGTTTTTAATAGTTTTAATATAATTAATAATCTGGTTTAAAATGAAAATGTCCAAAATGGAGAAGAAGTTTGTCAACAGCAAAAAACATGGTCAAAGAAATATAGATCTGTATGAACGACTCTCTCAAAAAATAGATTTTACTGGAATAAAGGATGTACTGGAAATAGGGTGTGGTGCAGGGATTCTAGCTAACCACCTAAATGAAAAATATAGAATGAATGTAATTGGAATAGACTTAGACCCAGAACAAATAGAACTAGCCAAAAAATACCAAGAGAAAAAAGAAAATCTACAATTTATGGTAGTAGATGCAACAAAGCTTAGTTTCAGTGAAGAAGAAAGATTTGATCTTGCTATATCAACACATGTTATGCATCACATAGGTAATTGGGAAGAAGCTCTAATGGAGATAAAAAGAGTTGTAAGATCAAAGGGGTTCTATGTTTTCCATGATATGACTTACTCTAGTTTTCTAGTTAAAATCTTTAGACCTATTGCGAAGAACTATGGGGTCTACACAGCTCAAGATATTAAGGGATTTTTTGTAAAAAATAATTTCAAGGTACTGTATGAAGAGAAGAGAAGGCATTTTATATTTAAAAATTATATCTTTGTATTTCAAAAAACTGACTAGTTACGAACATCAAATTATTCTGATTTTTCTTTACTTGATAAATGGAGATTATGTTTATTTACTTAGTTCTGTAATTAATATCTGCATAGAATCAGATAGAAGGTAGTTCTGTATGGAAAAAGCTAAGATAAACGAGATTATTATATGTTATCTAAAAGATAATGATGCAAGAAGTATTTCAATCTTCGGTTCATACGCAAGAGGAGAAGAAGAATCTAGTAGTGATATAGACATTTTAGCAAGTAAAGAAAAATCAGAATAATTTG
>BPTM01000066.1 GCA_023705945.1 Candidatus Heimdallarchaeota archaeon | reverse complement strand
AATTAGCATTAACTGCAGGCCATAATCCAACAAAAACCTCTTCTGGACACACTCAAAAAGCCAGCTATCCAGGTCTTTATCCTCCTCCACAAGCTTTGCCGCCTTAGCCGCATCAAACAAGGTAAATACCACCGGGGGGAGGGTGACTGGCAACATAATACCCTCCTCAGTAAGCTCCATCCCCAGCTCTAGTTTCTCTCCTGGTTTACCTGTTGACACCCTCTTGGGTAAATCTATCCCCTTAGCACGGGCTTCCTTGACTGTGGTGGCAACAATCTCCCCAGTAGTAGTGTTTACCAAGCGAACATGGTGTCCCTTTTGATGTTTTATAAGTCTCATATAATCATAGGAGGTTGGAGGCGCTGTAGCTTCACAGTCCTGGCATTTCCATTGCAGTTGCTCTAAGTTATTGTCCACAGATAAATGATAGGCTAATTTGTGATAATAATCAAGTCTGTTCTTGATACCCCCCGCCGTTATCCAATATATGCCGCCATCGTTACCTTTTTATCTAAATATCTGCCACCTTTACCTGCATATTTATCTGAATAAATTATCGGGGCAAGCTGATATACTGCCTTTACTTGACATTGCAGGGGGAGCACTCCATACTAAAAGTATGAAAGCAGGAACGAAAGCCTACATTGCTGAAGAGGGCGGCAAGGTCCTGAGTAACCTTGTTAGAATGGCTATGTCCCGCTCCAAAAAGGTTATCATAGCCGCTGAGAGCGGAGAGGAAGCCCCTCTGGAGCAAAATGTGATGCCTACTCAAGAGATTGGAGCACAGGTTGAATTACCGACAGCAGAAGAAACAGCTCAAGCATTAAAACGGCGGTTGGGCAAAGAGCTCTACCGGGCGGAGCTTGACCTATCCAACAAGCTGCGAATAGCAGGCAAACCCTGTGACTGCTTAGATTCAAAGCATACCTTGTTACTGGAAGCCGCTGCCGAGGAGCTTATAGCCCAAGAGCCGGACAATCCAGTCTACTTTGAAATAATAGACTGGATTAGACAAAACCGGCCAAAGGTAACCATTGCAGCCATAAGTAGCAGACAGTACGATGAGGAATACCCCAAGATGGCGGCGGAGTTCAAGGTGTTCCGCAAAAGAATTATGGGCACCACTACACTAACTGCTATGGTAGAGCCAAAGGAACAGATTACCCTTGAAGAAGCTAAGAACCTGGCTGCTGAGGAAGCAACGAAGGAAGTAGAAGAACGATGGCACTCTCAAGAGAAGAAATAAGCCAGATAGCCACCAGGACTGCCGACGAAGTTATGGAACGGGTAAGAGAGCGTGAACGAGACAGTCTAATGCTCCATTCCACCCCTTATGCCTACGGCAGCCCGGGTATTGTCGTTGATGAGACCATGGCCAAAGCAACACCCTGTCGCTGCATAGAATACCGCCCTGGGAAGAAGCTCTGTTTTAGCAAAGGCATCATCGGAGCCCTCTCCGACGAGCAGGAAAAAATCTACTGCCCCACCACAGTGCCATTGGAAAGCCCCGGGCTAGAGAGAAGACTCAAGGGCTGGATGGAATCAGTTGAAACATGCAAGGCTGAGATAGCAGAGATACCCAAAGGCGAGAGGCTGGAGCCGTGGCTCAGTTGTATGAGTCGAGAGCTAGCTGCTAAGGGAATAGAGGCTTAACAGGTGAGTAATAACGATAAGTGTCCCAACTGTGGTGGTCCATTAGATAAAGACGGCTGCTGCCCTAAATGCAAAA
>BPTM01000065.1 GCA_023705945.1 Candidatus Heimdallarchaeota archaeon | reverse complement strand
TTCTGAATCCTGATTCAATTCTTGCTCATTGTGTTCATATTAATGAAGATGAAGCAAAGATAATAAGTGAAAAGAAAGCTGTCATCGCTCTCAACCCCACTTCTAACATGAATAATGCAGTTGGTTCATTTAATATTGATATCTTCCGTAATAACAGTATTCCCATAATTATTGGTAATGACGGTCTCGGTACTAATATTGCAAAAGAATGGACCTATTTCTTCTTTGCTGGCAAAGCAGGTATCAATGATCCCGTTGGTATTGGATTTGATGAACTATTAAGTTACATTAATGGTTCTTATGCTTATTTTGGTAGACAGATGGGAATAAAAATAGGTAAAATCAAGACAGGATATGTTGCTGATTTTGTGCTTGTTCCTTATCTTAATCCAACGGACATGGACGAAAACAATGCCTTTGGTCACGTTTTCTTTGGTTTATTTGATAATTTCAAACCCTCTTGTGTGATAGTAAAAGGTAAAACCCTCATAGAGAACTACAGAAGCATATTTGATGAGGAAACATTATATAAGAACGCTCGAATGGCTTCTAAAGCCTTATGGAAAAGGTTAGGTGAATCTTAAATGGATCTTTCAGTTAATTTACTTGATTTGTATTTTGAAAATCCTCTAGGTCCAGCAGCTGGTCCGATTGTAGAAGGACTTGAAAATATGCAGTTCTTCAATAATAACACATGTGGTTTTAATGTTGCAAAGACTATTTCTGTTAAAGGAGCTATTGTTCCTAAGCCATGTATTGCAGGAACTTCAAATACTATCTACAACTGTGAACTTTGGTCTGAGTTGCATTCAGATGTTTGGATAAAAGAGATACTTCCAATAATACACAAAGAAAAGAAAAAACCCTTAATCATCAGTTCAGGTTATCAAGAAGAGGATTTTAGATATCTCATTCCAAAACTCGATCCTTACGCAGATATGTTTGAAATTTCAACTCACTATGTGAAAGAAAATCTCTCAGGCATAGTAAAAAGTATCCGAGAAAATACTGACAAACCTATTTTTATGAAACTCAGTCCACATGTGGATGATTATCTTGGTTTTGTAAAGACTGTATTAGATGCAGGTGCTACAGGAATTGTTGCTATAAATTCTCTAGGCCCTGGAACAGCAATTGATTTGAAGAATCGTTCTGTGCTTTTAGCTGAAGAGATTTGGATGAGTGGTCCAGCAATCAAACCTATCGCTCTCCATAGAGTCTATAAGATACGAAAAGCTTTCCCTGATATTCCCATTATAGGTGTTGGAGGAATTGGAAAAGCTACAGACATCTTGGAATTTATTCTTGCAGGAGCAGACCTAGTACAAATGCTCTCTTCTGCGTTAATCAAAGGAAGAACTCTGTATGATAAGATTATAAAAGATCTTCCAAAAGCTCTCGAAGAATATGGATTCTCCTCAATTGAAGAGATTAGGAAATTAAGGAAAGAAACAATTTTAAAACCAGTAGATAAGATTGAAAATAATCCCCCCTCATTCAATGAAAATTGCACCTTGTGCATGATCTGTGTAAGAATATGTCCTGCAGAAGCATTGGAAAAAGACAATGATAAGATAGTAGTGGATAAAGAAAGATGCATACGTTGTGGGCTCTGTCAATCACGTTGTCCTGTTGATGCAATATATGGAGTACTGACATGAGAAAACACATCTTGAGATGTATAACCTGTAAAAAGGAATTTGATCCAAAACCAGGTCTCTATTACTGTGAAGATTGCGGTAAAATCTTGGGTACTTTGGAAGTTATTTATGACTATGACTCGATCAAAGAAGAATCAGCTGTTAAAGAGAAAAAATTCGATAAGAAAGCTTCGATGTATCAATTTGATTTTCTTCTACCAACTGAATCAAAGTTGAAGTTTGATGAGTATGTAGGAGGTACTCCATTGTTCAAATTTGACCTTCTTGGAATCAAGGATGTTCTTGTAAAATACGATGGTTCCAACCCCTCTAGTTCATACAAAGACAGAGCAAGTTCTATAGCTATTAATAGAGCTCTCGATGAAGGAAATGATACTCTCTTCTGTGCCTCAACTGGCAATGCAGCATCATCTCTTGCAACGCTAAATGCGCATACTAAAATGAAAACATACATCTTTGTTCCGTCAACTATCCCCGATGGGAAACGAGCTCAACTTGAGATATCAGGGGCAGAAGTTATGGCTGTGGAAGGAACTTATGATGAGGTTTATGATGCGTCTCTAGAGCTTGGACTCAAAAAAGGTTGGTACTGTAGACATGCTGCAATCAACCCCTATCTTCTTGAAGGAAAGAAAACTGGAGCATTTGAGATAATTATTCAGAACGATTTTGTTATACCTGATTATGTTCTTGTAGGAGTAGGTGATGGAACAGTAATTAGTTCTCTTTACAAAGGATTTTGGGAATTCAAAGAAATTGGTCTGACAGATAAGATCCCCCGTATTATTGGTGTTCAAGCAGAAGGTATACCTGCGATAAAGAAAGTATTTGATAAGGGTAAGCCTTACAAACCTCAAACTATTAAGGGCAATACTATTGCTGACAGTATCTCTGTTGGTAAACCACGTGATGTCATTAAAGCGTGTACCTATATTGAAGCTTGTAATGGTTATTTCATCACTCTGTCAGATGAAGAAATTCTTGATGCCATAATAGAGTTAGGAAAAGAAACTGGTTTATTCGCAGAACCAGCTGGAGCAGTACCTTATGGTGGGCTGAAAAAACTTACTTACGAAGAAAATATAACCGAATCAGATACTGTTTGTCTTGTTATCACTGGTAATGGACTTAAAGATGTTAATGCAGTTGAAGGTTTGATAAACACAGAATCTTTAACAATTAAGGAATTAGAAAAAAGGTTTGAATGATGAAATTTATTCTTAACCAAGAAATAATAAAAATAGATGAACCATTAGGTAACTCTACACTTGATTTCTTAAGAAATAAAGGAATGA
>BPTM01000064.1 GCA_023705945.1 Candidatus Heimdallarchaeota archaeon | reverse complement strand
GGTCTAATAACTCGTTTGAAAATAACAGGGAAGCTGGAGCAATAGTAAAGAATGCAAATGTAGCAGCTTATTTCAAAACAGTTTTTGATTATGATTGGGCTGCTGGAGAAACTCCAGTTGGTTTTGCTCAACCTGTTGCTCTTGTGTCACCAACTCCAGGGGGAATAGCTTCTGGAAATTATAATTTTCAAGCCTCTTTTGCAGTAAACACATATACTTCCGGTGAACTACTGATAGATTCTGTTTCAATACATACATGGACAAATCCTATTGGTATTGTTAGCAAAAGCGTTGATACAACATCATATACTGATGGCATTCACACAATAAAAATAATTGGAACACCTACAGTGGGAAGTCCGATAGAAATCGAAAAAGATGTTAATATTATCAATACTGGAGATTGGTTACTCCTAATATCAGAAGTTAGGTATGATGGAGATTCAGAACCAAATGGCGAGTATGCTGAAATCTATAATGGTTTTAGTTTTGCTGTATCTATTGAAGGATGGACAATAACAGACAATGAAGGTGTAATTACAATACCTGAAGGAGCAGAGATTAGTAGCGATGGGGTTCTAGTATTCGCTCAAGATAGTGTAACTTATGTTAGCGAAATGAGTGCCTTAGGTATCTCGGTATCTTCAGCAGATTATGGTCTTGGGAATTTAGCTCTTGGAAATACTGGTGATGAAGTGATATTAAAGGATTCAGCAGGAAACGAAAAAGATGCGGTTGCTTGGGGATCAGGTAGTGCATCTGGTACAACTTCATGGAGTGGTTCCACTACCGGGGAAGATGAAACATTACAAAGATCTCCGGCTAATGAAGATACTAACAACTGTAACACTGATTTCATAATTGACACTCCATCTCCTGGAAAGGTAGATGTTACAGCTGCTACTGAAACCACAGAAATAGGATTCTTCATTGGAATAATTGGTTTGATTGGTCTAACAGCGACTTTCTTTATGAAGAAAAGAAACTAACCCTTTACTTCATTATTTTTCTTTTTTGTATTTTTATATTAAAATGACCATATTCTAGTATGACATTAGCTGATCAAATGACATTTTTCTCAGAAAAGGAGCAAACATTTGATAAAATCATTTTATATATGGATTTAGATGCTTTTTTTGCTAATGTTGAAATTCGTGAAAACCCTAAACTTGCAAGCATTCCTCTAATCGTAGGAGGCAATCCTCAGACAAAGAGAGGAGTAGTAAGCACTTGCTCTTACAAAGCCAGAGAGTATGGTATTCATTCAGGTATGCCAATTTCTCAAGCATTGAAGTTATGTCCTCATGTTACTATGGTCAGAGGAACATTCAAACTCTACTCTAAAGTATCAGAGAATATTATGAAGGTTTTATCCAATTATTCTCCCATTATGAAGATAGCAGGAAATGATGAAGCATATCTTGACATTACTAATGTAGTTAGTGACTATGAAGAAGCAAGAAGACTAGCAACTGAGTTAAAAGATGATATTTATGCAAGCGAACATTTAACTTGCTCAATAGGTATTGCTCCAACAAAAATATTAGCTAAAATTGCAAGTGAGGTGGATAAGCCTAATGGTTTAACTGTTGTAAAACCCTTAGAGATCAGCGAATTTCTTGCACCTTTGAAGATAACATCAATTCCAGGAATAGGTAAAAAAAGCTACCAAGTATTTCAGAGCAATTCAATAGAAACATGCGGTGATTTAGCTAATCTACTATATCAGATTGCATTTCAGAAGTTTGGGAAATACGGTTTGAAGACATGGAAGCTAGTCAATGGTTATAATACAGAAAAAACTGATGAAAAATTCAGTAGTCACGAAAGGAAGTCGATAAGCGAAGAACGCACATTCTTCAACAGTTATAGCTCATGGTTAGACATTTGGGTTCATATTGACTCTGCAATAAAAACTATAGTTTCAAAGGCTAAAGACAAGAAGATGCACTTTAGAACGATAACTCTAAAAATAAGGTTCAATGATTTTGAAACAGCTACAAGAGCTCATTCTCTTCCATGTCATGAAACCTCTGAAAAGCAAGTTAGAGAGGCTATAAAGGTCTTGTTAGAAGAATTTTCTTCAAAAAATCCCGCTAGTATAAGATTAGTTGGAGTAAAAATTTCAAATCTCAAAAAGATAGATGTTCATCAAAAAACTTTAGCACAATTTTTTTAATAAGTTAGACTAACTAAGAGAATAGAGAAAGGAGTATCTCATGTCTGTCGAACTTCCAGATTGGTATGTTTTAAAAGACCCAGGAAACATTAGTTTAGACGTCGCCAGTTGGTACAAGTTCGCAGAAAAAAGATTAGAACGCTTTTTAGCAGAAGATGAATGGATTATCAATAAACCTTCTTGGATGTCGGATGATGATTGGTTTTCAACTATATCGGAAGAAATTGGAGGACATCTACTTCTTAGACTAGCTGTATCAACAGATCCAAGATTAAGTTCTTGGTTAGTAGAAGTTGAAGGAGATCTTTTCGAATTTCGTTTTATCAATAGTGCCAAATCTGGGGAAAGAATTCAAGTTCTAAAAGACTTATATGGAAAAGAAAATGTAAAGACGACAGAAGAAATAAATGAACTTTTCAAAATAAATCTGAATCGCAAATTCAATTTAGCAGACTCAATTTACAGGTCTAGTAAGTATGCAAAACCAAAACAAAAATATAGCTCAAGGGTTAAAGTTCTAGATACAAGATTGGCTGTCCGTTTTCATAAAATTCCTAAAGTTGTTGGAGCAAAAAAAGCTTTGCTTTACCAAGGTTGGGGAATTGTCAGACTAGCTGATATTCGACTTGCGGTGAAAAGAGAATTTGAGAAACAGCTAAAAGATGTAATCGAAAAGTCGAAAGTTCTAATTGAGAAGGATGAAGAGTTAGAACAAACAGTTAAACCAATAAAAGATAGAATATCAAAAATTGCTAAATCAACAAGATATTTAGGAGATTTCAAGAATCTAGGGTTTGCTGA
Organism: Candidatus Heimdallarchaeota archaeon; assembly: GCA_023705945.1. Taxonomy (GTDB): domain Archaea; phylum Asgardarchaeota; class Heimdallarchaeia; order Heimdallarchaeales; family Heimdallarchaeaceae; genus UBA460. The sequence continues at coordinate 1,977 of BPTM01000064.1, read as the reverse complement.
AGGAGACGCCATACACACCAAACCGGATATATTCCCACCCTGTATTCAAGAATTGGTTACTACACTGAAAGCTAAAGGTCATCTTTCCCATGTCGAGAACTGGCAACTAGGAACTTTTTTGAAAAGAATAGGTATGAGTGTTGATGACCAATTACGATTTTGGTATAGTAATTCAATTGATAATGTTGGTATGTCTTATGACGAATTTGTTCAACGGGTAGGATACCAGATTAATCACATTTATGGCAAAACAGGTGGTGGAGTTGACTATGACCCTCCAAGCTGCAAAACATGTATCAACGGATATTACTGTTATTGGGCTCACAAAAAAATAGAAGAAATAAACGAAGATACCAGAGTAAAGATGTCTAAAAGAAATAGAGAAGTTGTAGAAAAAGCTATAGAGGAAATTTCAAGATTAATCATTAATCAAAGATATCAATCAGCGTGCGCAAGGTATTTCACATTATTAACTGGTTGGAAAGTTAGAGGGTTTCAAATAAATCACATGTTAAAATATTCCCAAGATGCATACAAACGCTTCTATAAGAAGAAGGAAACTACAACGAGCAATTCAAAAACAAGTGATAATCAAAAGAAGGACTAGATATGGAAAAGAAATTGACACCTGAAGTACTCTCCGCATATTACGAAAAAAAATTCCCAATTGAGAAATTCTTGTCATTTATAGGTCTCTCTAATTTTAAAAATAGAGAATTTGGGTTTGTTGTTGGTGAAAAAAATAGATTTGTGAGAAACATTTCTTTTCAGAACACAGAAAAAATGCTTGAGTTTATGGTTAATAATTCTGTAAAAGATGCCTACGTTGGGGCAGTTTTTGATACTCCCCCATCAAAAGAACATCCAATACAGAAAATAAAGTGGAACTATCGGGAATTTATCTATGATATTGATATTGATGAATATGATTTAGTGAGAACTTGTGGTTGTCAAGGTGCTCAATACTGTAAAGAATGCTGGTCTCTTGTTCAAGATGCAGCAGTCTTTATAGATCAAACAATGCGAGAAGATTTTGGTTTCAACGATATAATCTGGATTTTTTCTGGAAGAAGAGGAGTACATGGATGGGTAAGGGATCCTATTATCCAAAAATTTGATAAAAATCAAAGAGTTGCTATTCTAGATTATCTTACATTTATCCATGATGAAAAAAGATCTCAATCTATAGATGAAATTCCTAATGAATCTAAACCTTTGAGAAATAGGATTTATGCTCTTACTGCCAAATCTTATCTTGAAAAAGTAACTCCTAAAATATTACATGAATTTGGCATATCTATAAATAAGGCTAAAGACATCATAAAACAGGTTCGAAACAGTGAAAATTTTGATCACACAAAGTACAATATTCTCATTCCCAATGATTCAGCTGTTAGAAAGAAACTCTCTAGTGAGATAGTTTTACGTCGTTATCCAAGAATTGATAGAAAAGTTACTATGGACACAAATAGAGTTAGTAGGATACCGTACTCTGTTCATGGAAAGACTGGTCAAATTGCTATTGTAATAAAAGATATAAAGAATTTCTACCCAGACTCTGCTCCAACTGTCTGGGAAGCTTTAATGTAAGAAATGAGAAAATTTCTGTAAATCAGAAGTCAGCATGTAGATATGGATAGGCTGGTGGAAACAGATTTTCAATTTCAGTTTTAGTTTCTTCTGATATACTACCCCATTTCTTGAATGGGAAATCATCCAAGTTATAACATCCATAAATAATTGCTGAAAATCCTTGTATAGTAAGTTCACAGTTATAATCTGAAGTCTCTAAAACCTCTAGAATTCCATTATTACTGGTAAAAGTATATGAATTATTATTCCAATCGCATTGTTCATCTGTGATTTTAATTGACACTTTTCCTTTTCCAACATTCATTCCAGATAATTCATCTACAGAAACCACTCTACCCATCACAGAAGGCACCCATTCTCTATTAACTATTTTCCCTTTCTCTC
>BPTM01000063.1 GCA_023705945.1 Candidatus Heimdallarchaeota archaeon | reverse complement strand
GGAACCATTCTTGTTTCATCAGGAATTGGCAAATTAATCATAATAGATTTTGACACAATTGAAACATCCAATCTTAACAGACAACTATTATATCGTGACAGTGATGTAGGAAGCTCTAAATCAGAAACTGCTGCAAAGAGATTGAAGGAAGTAAATCCAACAGTAGACATCGAATTCTATCATAAGAAGATGGAAAAGGTTTCTGTATCGGTATATGAAGAGGCGGATGTAATAGTCTCTTGTTTAGATACATTTCTTGGACGCAGATGGATCAATTCAATGGCGGTTAGAGTGAAAAAACCATTAGTCACGGGTGGTATGTTTGCTTTCTTAGGGAATGCTCAAGTTATTATTCCTTACGAAACGGCGTGCTTTGAATGTCAACCTTTGGTTCCTGACGAAGAATTAGCTCAAGCCTGTACACCTTTTGGTGAGGAAAGGAAAAAAGAAAGAGGAGAAATAGAGAAAGAACCTCCTCTCCCGGCAGTTGCAACACTATCGTCAATCATTGGAGGTATCATGGCCCAAGAAGCTTTGAAACTGATACTAAATGTTGGCAATCATCTTCAAAACTATCTCTTTTATGATGGGTTAAATAATGCAACTACCATTTTGGAATTAGTTCGATCTGAAGAATGTCCAACCTGTGGAGAATTGTATAAGCTTGAACAGATAGAATTTGTAGCTCATTCAGATGAAACAGTCAAAGAGTTAGAAATTCGGTTAGCCTTAACTTATGGATTGAAAAAACCAGAGTTAATGATAAAGGGAAAGTTATTAGGTTCTAATGAATTAATCAAAGATTCTCTCTCTAAAGGGAAAGAAACGGTGTTCGTTCTAGATAATAATCTTGCAAAACCGATAATAATTATCCTTCAGATAACAGAATGAGTCGGGTTTTTGCTTTAATTTTACAAATTGAATGCAATGTTTTTTAAAGTTTCATTGTCATCATTTGATAGAGAGAAGTATAATAAGGTGAGACAAATATCTACAGATGATTACATCCTTGCAAATGAAACGCAATTAATTTATGAAAATTCAGCAGGATTTGAACCAGTAAGAGGTAACCTTAAACACTGGAAAGGTTATGTAGGAACAATTGAAGGAACTGAAATTCCTATTTTTGCAAATATTTTCATTCAAGATGGGTTCCCCGATATAGCTCCTTTCGTTGATGTTACACCAAAAGTGAATCATCCAAATATTGATGATGATGGAACCTTGAGCATGAAAATACTAGCAGATTGGAACAGAAGCTATCATATTCATGATGTAATTAATGATACAAAGCAGCTTTTTACCCGGGTTCCAGCTAAACCATATAAAACAAAGAGAGCAAAGAAAAAGGAAAGATATACTGGATTACAAAGAGCTACCATCCCTGTCAGACAACTTCCTCAAGTTGAAATGGTTGCAATTAAAAAAGAAACTTCTGTTGAGGTTGAAAAACGGGAAATTGAAGACACAATTATGGATTATCAATCAAAGATTGACGACATAGGTAGAAAAATTGAGAAAAAAAGAGCTTCTTTGCTAGAAGAAGGTGGTATCAAAGTTGATAGATCAGACAAAGAAATATCAATCTCCTTAGAAGAAAATCTTAAAGCTGAAAGCTATGCAGTTC
>BPTM01000062.1 GCA_023705945.1 Candidatus Heimdallarchaeota archaeon | reverse complement strand
CGATACAGATGGAGATAATTTAAGTGATGGAGAAGAATTCTACATTTACTTGACTAATCCATTAATGTATGATACAGATGGAGACCTTCTTTCGGATGGGGATGAAGTGCTGATTCATGGAACTGATCCTCTGCTAATAGATTCAGATGGTGATACAATGTATGATGGATGGGAAGTTAATAATGGCTTAAATCCACTTCTAGACGATTCATCATTTGACTATGATGTAGATGGTCTAAATAACAGCTATGAGTTCATCTTTAATTCGGATCCTTATCTTAATGATACTGATGGAGATTTGCTTATTGATGGTGAGGAAGTTTTTCTATACTCTACTAGTCCAGCCAATAATGATACTGATTCGGATTATCTAAGTGATGGAGATGAAATATTCATTTATTTAACGGATCCTATAAATGGAGATAGCGATGATGATGATTTGCTGGATGGAGAGGAAATCCTCATTTATTTCACGAATCCGTTACTAGTGGATACAGATTCAGATTTAATGCCTGATGGGTGGGAGATATTCAACGGTCTTAATGCTACACTTAATGATGCAAATGGTGATCTTGATGGTGATGAATTAACAAATTTAGAAGAATTTTTGCAGAATACAAATCCAAGTGACACAGATACCGATAATGATGGAATGCCAGATGGATGGGAAGTAACCTATGGTTTGAATCCTCTAATCTATGATGCTTACTTGGATTTGGATTCAGATACTTTGTCAAATTACTATGAATACTTTTTGGGGTCGAATCCAAATAGTTCAGATACTGATAATGATGGGATGCCAGATGGATGGGAGGATTATTATGGTTTCAATTTGCTCTATGATGATGCAGATAATGACTATGATTCCGATTTATTAACAAATCTTGAAGAGTACATTCAAGAGTCTGATCCTACCAATCCAGATACAGATGGAGATGGACTTAATGATGGGGAAGAAGTTCATACTTATGGCACCAGTCCAATTAGCGCTGATACTGATCTTGACTTCTTATCTGATTATGATGAAATAATGACATATGGAACCAATCCTTTACTTTCTGATACAGATGGTGATGGCTTAACTGATTTTAAGGAAATTTACATTACTGAAACTGATCCTCTCAATCCAGATACAGATGGAGATGGAGTAAATGATGGGGAAGAAGTAGCGAATGGTAAAGACCCACTAGTGAAAAACTTGTATACTCCACTTTCTAAATTCTTATTTTCTCTTCCTTTTGTAATTGTAGGACTGATTTTAATAGGTGCAGGAAGTGCTTTTGGTGTAATGCGCTATAGAGGATATAAAAGTTATTTGAGAGATGAATTTGAAATGAAATTGGAAAGCATAAAAGAGCTTTTTTCTTCTCTTCAAACATCACTAATGATACTAAAACTTGATTCCATTATTTTTTTCGTTGATGCCTTTAATGTTAAAGAAATAAACACTAATCTAGATAATGCCTGTGATGAACTAAGTAATTACTATATTGATTCTGAAAAAGCTACTAAAGTTAAAGAATTAAAAGATGAGTGGGTAGAACAGAAATCTAATTTTGCAGAAAAGACACTTGAATTAAAGACTGTTTTTGAGAAACTCCTCAAGAATATTGACTTCAATTATCTAATTGAAAAATATGTAGTCCCTATTGGTTCATTTAGTGAAAATTTGGAAACAAAAACTGGATTACAAGTTGAAGAAGGCCTGAAATTATTTTCCTCCTTCACACAGGAAGTAGGTGCAGTCCTAGTAAGCACTAAAATATTCAAAACAGCTACAATATCTAAACTTACAAGCTTAAACCAAGTTATTAACGAACCAGATCTTGTTGACTGGAATGATCTAATTACTCACATAGAAGTAATAGAAGATAAGTACAATGAAATTAGGTTAGATGTAGTGTCCAAAAACACTGAAATCTATCGGATTTTGATTTTTAAAAGATTTATTGAGAATATTCCAAACGTTAATGTACTTTACGATAAAATCACCTCAAACAGCAAAAATACAAAAGAATTAAGAGAATCTTTCAATCTTCTCGAAAAAATCTACAAGAAAATGGATGACTTCAAGAACATAAAATACCTTGCTCGATTATACTATATTAATGGCTTAAACTATTCGAGAAATGAACAGATGAATAAGTCAATTGAGATGTTTATGAAATCAAGTTATACATACCTTGAAATCAATGAAATGAGAAGTGTTGAACAATCTCGTAATGAAGCAATAAATTTAATGATGACTGCTTCTACAACTAAGAAATCTGAAAAATTAGCCACACAGATAATCAAATTTACAAAAAAATCTAATGATGTTTACACTCAAGGTTTAGTTCATGCAAACTTAGCTCTTAATTATATGGAAAATAATGATTACGTAAAAGCTGAAGGTAGAGTAAATAAAGCATATCAATCAGCTGAAGTTCTAGGAAATAGTTCACTAAACAATATTTTAGAAATTGTTTTTGATAAATTTTACACCCACAAAAATGTCCCATTTGAACAAAGACCTATTATAGATTTTGGGTTCAAGGACATAAGAGTTAAACATACAGGAGACTACATTTATCTTGGTTTCTGGATACTAAGATGTTTTGAATGTGAAAACAATTGGTCTGTTGCAAATGTCCATGATACTGTTTATGGAGTTGATTTGCTTCCACATGAGATACTCAATTCTTGTCCAAAATGTAAAAACAAAGAAATCTCTAAACGTTACAATTCTCGTGAAACTACTGTAACAATTTTAACTCAAAATATAGAGGATATTGAAGAAGAAGAAGGAGTTTTGAGCAGAGACGAGGTAGTTGACATTCAAGATGAAGATTCAATTGTTCCAATAGAATTTGACGAGGTTGTATTAGGAACAGATGGATTTGTTGATGTTGTTGATTTAGAAGAGTTGGATGAGTTTAAGGAAATATGGGTATATACATGCAAAAAGTGTAAAAACAAGTGGGTTGTTACAGATCAATCAGATACTCAGATAGTAAATTATCACCAATGTAGCAAGTGCCAAAGCTCAGAAACTGATAAGGAAGAAGTTGAAATTAGCTAATAGAATAGAGAAAAATCCATATTCAATAGGATAAAGCGCTTTTTAAAATCTGCAATGGTTTTATATCTAGTCGGTTTTTGATTAATTATTCTAACAACTTTAAATTTAGCTATACAGAAGTTGAGAGTGTTTATTTTATTTATTTCGGATATTAAGTTCAATTTACCCCTCTTTTAACCAAAAATCTTTAGAAAGTATTATTTTATATCTTTTTGAATGAAACTTTTAACTGAATTCAATAGCTTGATACCCAAATTATCTGGTAATTCAATAACTCTTCAGCTAGATAATTCTTCTCACCTATCTCACCATCCTATAATTAATCATATTAAGTACTATCCAAAATTAGAATGGCAGGATATTTACAAATTTGTTCTACAAGGTTCTTGTGGATGGACACATCTTCTTTCAAATAGAAATCAAGAGAAGGTCGTACAATACCTTAATGATGAGTTAAATATGGCATCAAAACCTCGTCCAGATGATAGATTAGTTGATATCCTAAACCATGAAACATCTCTTTGTAGAATCAACCTTAGATTGTGGAAATATGACAACCTAGGGAAGTTACATGAGTTATGGAACTTGATGATGAAAGCTGAAAAATCCACTCCAAAAACAACTAAAATTTTCAAGAAACATTGGAAGGAGCTAGTTGATTTAAGTGAAAATGGTTTCATCAGAACATCTGAACGAGGTGAATATGTTATTCACCAGTGGATGAAAATTGTTCTTAAGCTAGCTGAAAAAATTGAAAAAAGTTCTGAAATGCCGCTTATCCACCACTCGGAAACTTATCGAACAAACTATTTTCCTAGTTATAGACTGGTAAACAAAAACGATTTACTTGAATATATGGAAAAACTCGCTTCTTCTAATAAATAAATGGAAAAATAATTTTTCGTTTTTCAGGATAATCCTCAAATGTTTCTTTGTACCAATCATGATGGGACTTTGCTCTAGGAATCAGATTAGCTAGTGTCCATACTATGAATAGTAATCCTGGAAGACTCCAAGTTGCTAAAGCCCAACCCAACCATAAAATAATTTCTCCTAGATAATTAGGACTTGACACGAAACGATAAAAGCCTCCAAATGGTATTTTATAACCTTTTTCACCTGGTTTCCTTAAATCTCTAAGTATGATATCTGAATGTCTATTGATTATATAACCGGTTATAAACAAGATTACACCTATTATAAATCTAGAATCCAAAAACCAGTTCTCGTGATAATAACCCTCAGGTGCAAGAACGAAAATCCATCTTGCATTTAGGTAAGTATTTGAAGTTTGGAATAACATACCAAAGAACATGATTAGAATAGGCATTCGTTTGTTTGTTCTTAGGAAAAGAGGAAAAATCAAATCTCTTTGAATATAATGAGATAACCAGAGAAAAGAAAAAGCTAAAGGAAGTAGATCAAATCTTCTTTCGCTGAATGCTAGGATAACCCCAAAAATAATTACTGCAGGAGCTTCCATAATTATCCAACCTAGTTTGCTTGAAATGCTTGGTCCCCATCCCCTTCTTACATGTCTTCCATATGGAGCAGATATGAAAAATAGTAAAATGAACATTACTACTGCTATAACAGCTGATGCTATCATTAGTCCATAGAATATATTCATTTCTTCCATCAAACCCTCATTTATCAGCTTAAATTAAAATGTTTCATACAGTATAGATTTTTAAATCAATGATTTAAAGGCATGAAGAAACAGTAAGAACACGGATTGTATTGAAGGTAGTGTTGATAGATGAGTGAGAAAAGAAGCAATTTCAAGAACATAGAACTTTTTTGGAATGTTCAATTCATCTATGAACTAGTTCTTGCTCAGTTGGAATTACAAAGTTTTGATATTGACTATAAAGTATCAGAGGATTTTCGTAATTTCTCAGTCAAAAAAATTCCTAATTTAGAATATTTTCTTTCGCGAACAGCTTATTTCGGAGCTGCTCTTTCAAAATCAAGTCTTTATAGAAGTATAACTTCTAAGAACATTACAAGGTCAATCAACCAATATCTTACGCATTGGTTTTATCCCTATAAAGGAAAATTCCACCCTCAAATGATTCGCAGTTTAATCAACTACATGAAAGTAAATCAAGAAGAAACAATTTTAGATCCTTTTTTAGGTAGTGGAACTACCGCGTTAGAAGCTCAGTTATTAGGCATCAATTGTATTGGTGTTGATATATCAGAAGTATGTAGTTTAATCTCTCAGGCTAAAACAAAATCCATAGATTTTATAGATGATATTATCTATAGTCAAGCTGAAGTTGAGGAAAAACTAGAGAAAATACAGGGAAATCAAGAAGAAGAAGTAATTGCTAAGATTTCGCAAATAATTAGTTCAATAAAGGAACCAGAAGTAAGAAATTTCTTTAGAGTTTCAGAGCTAATAGCTCATAGCGACAAGATACGAAGAAGAAAGAAAGATTTCAGAAAATCTTTTCTAAAGAATTCCGAAAAGATGATAACTTCTGTTTCTGATTATGCAGATTTACAAAAAGAGCACAATCTCAAACTAGGTAATGTCAGTATTTACCAAGGAGATTCAAGAGAGCTGAAATTGAACTCTAATTCAATTGACGGTATTGTCTCTTCACCACCTTATTCGATTGCTCTAGATTATGTAGAAAACGATAAACACGCACTTTCAGCTCTAGGACACGATATTGAAGTCATCAGAAATGATTTCATAGGTGTTAGAGGAAAAGGAAAAGAAAAGATTTCAAGTTACAACAAAGACATGGAAAATTCCTATCTAGAAATGGATAGAGTGTTAAAGAATGGCAAATACTGCGTAATAATTATTGGCAATGCAAGAATTAACAAAGAAGAAATCAAAACAGTAGAAATGACCATAAACCAATTCCAGAAGATGGGTTACAAACTTGAGAAAAAAATTGACAAAATCATCTTTGGACTCTATAATATAATGCAAAAAGAAAACATACTTATTTTCAAAAAAGAAAATTGAAAAAGATTATATCTCCCAAGAAGGACCTAAAACTGCTGTAACTGCTCCTTTACCTAAAGTATGTGCAGCAACAACTGATATAGGCCAGTAATAAACTTCCTTTATTTTTCTAATCTTTTTAATTTCTTTTTCCATGGTCATCATGAGATCTGGAGATAGAGCATCGCTAAGAATAAGGACATATTCAGTTTCAGAATCGGTCTTCTCTTGAATATTTTCTATAATTTTCTTTACAGCACCTTTGAAACCTTTTCCTCCACCTAAACTTATAATACCTTTTTCGAAATTAAGCTCAAACATGGGTTTCAATTGCATAACAGAAGAAATCATAGAGATAGCAGCTCCTTTCTTCACCTTTCCAGTTTTGAATAAGATATCAAAGCTCGAAGATAAACCTGCGCCGTATATCTTATCCTTAAGACTATCAAGATAAGTAATAACTTCATCGATGCTTTTCCCTTTCTTAAAGAGTCTTGAAGCAGATAAGGCCATTATCCCTTGACAAGGAGCCATGATTTCACTATCATAAATAGTAGCTTGTTCTTTCTTCAGTTTCTTAATAGCTATGTTTGCAGAATTCTGAGAGTTAGAAAGATTTAAACTCAGACCAATATAGAACACATGGTCATATCCTTCACTCAAAACCTTTTGAAAAGGTTCAAGGAAATCATGTGCATTTGCTTGACTTGTTGTTGGATAAGGATCCATATCTTTCATTTTGTTAATGAAATCCTCTCGATCAATCGATTCCTCCTTATGAGCACCATCTTCCATTAAAATGGAAAGTTCTATAAAATCTATGTCATATTCCTTCGCAAGTTCTTTAGGAATAAATGTAGTAACATCAGTAAAAACTTTAACTTTCATATAAATCGATTGCTGTTTAATTAACTAATTTATAAAGTTAATGGGTGTCAAAAAATCACTTTTTCAGTTTATCAAATGCTTCTACAATTAACCTTGCTAATTCTTCTCTTTGTATCCCTGGCATTTCAACATTTTTCTCATCGAAAAGTGATCCTAGTTTGATCCTTATTGCATCATAATTAATTTGTGTGCCTCTTAATCCTTTTTCAATCTCATGAAGTACAAGAGGTGGATTTAAGCTGAAATCACCTGATATTATAACATCTCGAAGTTTCTCATCATCAAAATGTAGGAATAGATTGATTAATCCTCCTGGTAATTTCTTGATAATTGAAGTGAAATAGGTTCCGCTTTTTATTTTTTGTTGATATTTCTCCCGTCCAGTTTTTTCAACATAATAGAGCCAATCATCAGTATCATACAAATCTTCAATTTCCTTTATCTTATCTATTTCCTCTTGGAGTAATTCCCCGTCTATTAATTTTATATTTAGACTCCTTTCAAAATTTGCAGTGTATTCTGTTATTATCTCTTCTCTTGAAGGGATTTTATTCAAAAAATACCTAAAACTCCCCATTCTTTCCTCCAAAGTAGAGGCAATTTTATCTCTAAATTTCTCATCAGGAACTTTAAGAATTTTAGACATGTTCTGAGCAGGAAAATCAAGAATGAAATTGCCAACAAGAACCTTTGAGTTGTTATAGGTTACTGCACCGTTTCCACTTATTTTTCTGTTCCCAGCAACAATGTCATTTACAGGAACAAACTGAGCTGGAATATCAAAATGCCTATAAGTTTCGACAGCAGGTTCTAGAAATAATTCATAAAACTTTTGCATCTCTTTTGGATACTCTTTTTCTCTGCAGATTATTTGATAGAATATCTGTTCATTATTCAAATATACTGCTCCCCCTCCACAAGCTCTCCTAATATAGGGTAATTTCATGGAGGTAATATTTTCTAAATCAATAGACGTATCAATGATTTGATGAAGACCTACACACACAAATGGTTTATCTGGCCAAATAATAATAAGAGTGTTTGGTGTTTTTAGTTCTTCTTGAATCAATGCTAGAGCATGATATATTGATTGAGTCCTCTTCCAAGGAACCTCGCCCAGATTTAAAAGTCGCCATTCTTTTAACATTTTACCACTCAAAACAGAAATGAAGCTACTTTGTCTCCCATGCAACCTCATTTGTGAGGAAGAAGAATACAATTCCAAAATCATCGACGAAGACTAATCTTTCAAAACTTGTAGTTGTTTGTGTTCCGTTAATGTCTAAATCAGCAAAGAAGGATATTGTGATCATATAATCAAAATTTGCATGGAAAGTTTCTATGGTTTCATTAACTGAAGGATAGCTAGGCTGATCGATATAATATGAATGCCAGTCATCATGAGAATACATATAAGAAAGCATTGTTCCATTTGAACCACCGAATAGTTCCATAAAATTGTCTTTTGATTC
>BPTM01000061.1 GCA_023705945.1 Candidatus Heimdallarchaeota archaeon | reverse complement strand
CTGAAAGATAAGAAACTCCATCGTCTCCCTTTCAAAATTTGTACGGCTGATGGACAGGAAATACCTTTAACATTAAATGCTTTCTGGTAAGAGAAAAATAAAGGATGGTTTACTTCTCTCAGTTAGGGAGTAAATGTACAAGGTGTTAGGTCATATTGACGTAGATGGGGGATAGAAACAGCTTTCAGACTGGTTAAAGCTCCGCGTATTAAAATCACGACTCAACATGTTGCTGTCCGTTATCTTTATGTCATGGTCGCTGTTTTGCTCGTTCTATGCTATGCTATGCTCCGCTTAGGAGAACCGCCCTCTTTTCTCTGTTCGGTTCCTGCTGTCACTCCTCTCCTCTCTGAAGAACCTATCACTCTCTATCGCGAGCGACGACTTTTCTGAACGCTTGCTGAAGGGGGTGGGAGAGGATAAAATGCTTATTGTGCAAGTACTAATAAAGACAAAAAAAGTTTTAAATTGGGAAATTACTCCTTGTGTAATGTTATATACAAGAGTTAGAAGCTTTAAATCACATTATTTCCTCACATAGACTAAAAGGTAAGTATGTACATGAAAAGAAATTCATATGCAGAAAAAGAAACTCAGGACACTATTTTCCTCAAAGAATCACGCAAAATTTATATCCAAATGTCTGATGGTCAAGAAATTTTTTGTCAGTATTCCTTAGGTGACAAAACGAAATCTGATATTGTCTTTTTCTTTGTTCAAGGTTTCGCATCAGGATATTTCACTTGGAGTGACTTTTGGGATGCTTTACATCAAGAATTCAATTTAGTTATTGTTGATCCAAGAGAGAAGAATTCTAATAAATTGATGAAAAGCAGTGAGTGTTCAGTTCATCGAATGGCGCTTGATTTTGCGGAAGCAATTAAATTTCTTAAGCTTGATGAAAAGAAATTAGTTCTTTTTGGTTCTAGTATTGGTGCAAGTTATGTTGCACACCTAGTAGGACAAAACATGATTACACCAAAAGGTTGCTTCTTGACAGGTCCAGCTATAAAACCACGAGCTCCAAATAAATTAATAAAATTCCTTTTCTTGTTTCCTGCTTTTGCTTTGAATTTTCTAGGAAAACTGGTTGCTAGAATATATTTGAGGAATAAAGTAGCTGATGGGTTTCAAAAACAAGTCTTCTATGACAGAATCAATAATACTGATTTTCGAAGATGGAAACATTGTAAAGATTTACATGATTGGGATGCAACAGAGGATTTTAAGAAAATGAAGATTCCTGTTTTCATTGTTAGAACACCCAATGATAAATATCATGTATCTGATGAAATTCAAATTATTCATGAATTAATATTAAACAGCAAGTTTATCGATGTACAAACATATGATTACTGTCACACCAAACCAAGTGTAAATGAATTCACACAAACAATCAAAAAAACAATTCTTGAAGCGATGTAAAAGAATATCCACAATCCACAATTTAATCATTCCAAGATATTCAACAAATTATTCTATCACTCTATGCATCATATTCTCCAAAGTTCCTTTTCCTTTAATTTTCTTTCCTTTCCAAGTTCCTTCAGCTGTTAAAACATAATTAGTGATATATTGATTCTCTTTTCCAAGAACACCGAACCAAGATATTTTTGCTGTTGAGGTAACTTTTAAGTCTAAGAGATGTTTCCCTGT
>BPTM01000060.1 GCA_023705945.1 Candidatus Heimdallarchaeota archaeon | reverse complement strand
GATTTTGAACTGTATTCTCTAGTTCTGTAATTTTAATTGCATCGCTAACTGATATTCCATTTTCGTCTGCCAAATAAATCACCATAGGCTATTGAAAGAATCTTATTTCTAACAAAAATATTTGATTTGAATTACTTAAACCTTGTGACTTTCCTAGTCAATTTCATCTACATCAGCTATTCCATCATTTGTTATTAGAAATACAGTTTCAATCTCCGGAATGTGAGGGCTATCTATCACTCTAGCAATCCTTTTTTCTCCTTTTCCTTTTCGTAGAAAAACACGTGTTGTGCATGAATGAGCTACTATATGCCCACCAATTGGAAAGGTTGTTTCACCATACAGGACATCAGGCTTAGAGAGTACTTGGTTAGTTGCTACTATTGCAATATCATAAACCTCTGCCAAACGTAACAGCTGATGTAAGTATTTGTTTAATTTTTGTTGTCTTTCGAGTAGTGATCCTCTACCTGCATACTCAGCTCTAAAGTGGCTGGTGAGAGAATCAATAATCATCAATTTAACATTATTTTCTTTAATTAATTTTGGACTTTCAAGTAGTAGAACCATTTGATGATCAGAGTTATATGCTCTTCCAACATGTATGTTGTTCAGAACTTCTTCTGCAGGCGCACCAAACTTGTTGCACATTTGGATAATCCTTTCAGGTCTAAATGTTCCCTCAGTATCAATGTAAATTGCACTTGAACCTAATCCACCATATTTTTTGTCCATAGCTGTCATAACACACAGTTGAAAACAAATTTGTGTTTTACCGGTTCGAAATTCACCAGAAATTTCTGTTAGGGAACGTGTTTCTACTCCTCCAGCGAGTAATGTGTCAAGAGATTTACTTCCAGTGGAAATTTTAACCAATTTTTGTCTAGTTTCAAGCATGATTTTAGCACTTTGAAATCCAATACCCACCTGACTTCTTGCAGCTGTTATTAATCTCTTTGCAGTTTGTTCTCCAATTTCGCAGTGTTCTACAAGTTCCATAGGTGATGCATGAGCGACTGCTGCTAAAGTTAAGAAACCAGAAGTTATCAGTTTTTCTGCTATTGCAGGACCTATACCTGGAATCTGATTGACAGCTATGTCACTTAGATCTTGTTTTTTTTGTTGCCTTGGAGCTGATTTTCTTTGTTTAGGAATGATATCTTTGATCCAGTCCTCTTCCTTTTTGTCACTCTTTCTTTTTGCAGATGGCTTCTTTGATGTAGTGGTCTTCTTTGTATTTTCTGGAGTACTTTCTTTCTCTGACATGCTTTCACTTTCTCTTCTTGCTATTAGACAATTTTGTTTTTGGTATATAAAAAATGCTGTTACCATACGATTTTTGCTACTAAACTGAAACTAATATTGCAGTTATCTCTCATTTTGATAGGTGCCAGAATAACCTTTGTTTGTTTTTTTTTGGGTTTTAATGAACATTATCTGAGCAATTCGGGCATTTTTGTGGAAAGTTATTTCTGCATAAGTTATCATTAATCCTATCCCTCTTCCTTTATATCCAGGATCCCAAATTGCTGAACATAAAGTCCCTCCTGTTCTCATAAGACTAGAGCGAGGTAAAACTATTGCAACTGCATCTAAAGGAACTTCCACAATTTCATTATATTTGACGATATACCCGCCCGGTTTAAGCTTCCATCTATTATTAATGGGTTCAATGGATTCATGATCAGGAATTTTTCTGCTAGAGTTATCGAAATCTATCTCCCCACCATTACTTAATTTCATAATATCACAAATGGTCAAATCGAAACCAGCTATTTGGGTTTGCAATTCTAGATCGATATATTCTTTGATAATGTTATTCGAAAAAGGGGGAAGAAATACCATGAGATAGTTTTAATAAAGCATATTTAACTTTTTCATAATGCTTGAAACATTCTCGCAACAAGTTTCTTCCTACAGTTTGGGCATTTAGGTTTAACTTTAATCCATTCTACAATATGAGAATAATGTGATGGTATCTCACAGAAAGGGCATCGTACGAAACTTTCCCCAGCTTTTATGGATGACATACACACACTGCATCTTTCATCTAAATCTGTTGTAGCAACTTTCAGTGGTTGAGTTCCTCTAAAAACTTGTTGTGGTTCAGGTTCTTCCTCAACCTCATCTTTTTCAATAACCTCTGAAGCTATAACTTCAAGTTCTTCAAGACTTTTCTGAGTCTCTAAAGTTTCATCTACTGCTGCTGTTGCTTCTATTGGTGTCACTTCAACTGTGCCTGAAGGAGCTATATCCGCAATAGATTTTCCAATAGTTGCTAAAACAGCATTTGCTTCGTCGGTTAAATCCTTCTCAAAGAGAATCATCGCTGATATTTCAGTTTCTCCACTGTCAAAGAAATAACGTGATAGATTTCTAACCATTTCCTCTTCTCGTTCAGGAGCATATCGAGTTATAATCTGCAAAGCATCTGGAACAAATTCTCTACCTTTTGCAGCAACAGATTTGCTTGCTCCGAAAATTCTTCCTGTTTTTAGATACTCTTCTTTAGCTCTATCATACATACCAGCTCTAAAACATTCATCAGCACTAGCATAAGCTGCACGAGATTCTACTTGAGTTCTAGCATAAGGAGATGAATTTGTTGATCCTGCACCGGGAACCAGTGAAACGGGACTATACGTTTGTACCTTAGGTTGAGGTTGATAAGGACGATATCTTCTTTTTGGTGTTTTTTGTTTCTTCTTTCCTTTAATTGCTGCTCTTGCTGCCACTATCAGGGATATTGATATGAATACCAGAAATAATAGAAGTCCCCATTCAACCATGTTTTATCAACCATGAATATAATTCATCTTTATTTTTTCGTCAATGTGATTTACTTTCACATACCCGAAGCGCTCAAGTTGGATTATTTCTCCTACTTCGAGCTTTTTAAGGTTTATCTCACCATAACCTTTTATTTTCTTCAAGCTATTCTTATCTATTCGATTATTTAAATATAACATTTCGGGCTTAATGATTTCGACAGGAACATATTCAGAAACCCATTGAATTCGAGGTACATCTGATAACAATTCATGTCCATGGAATTCTGCTAGATATTCATTCTGAGATGTTTTTCCTACGATTTTAATATTATATAGATCTTTCAAACGAAGTATTTTACCCTTCTTTAGTAATCCTCTATCGTCTCCACTTAAGTAGATAATATCTTTGACATTAACTTTCCTTTTTCCAAAAGAATCTATCTTTGGGTGATAGGAAATTTCTACTTCTTGAGTATTAACATTTGATATTTTAACCTTGATTGGATCTTGAACAAAGAATAAGTGTTTTGAAGTTGGTTCAACAAACTTTCTGTTAATTGAGAATATTAAAGACCAGTCTATACTTGTAGCTGATTTAGTTGCCCCTATTCTTTTAACAATCTCTAGAAAAACTTTGGGTTGGATTCCTCGTTTCTTTAAAGCTTGATAAGTTACTAATCTATAATCATCCCAACCAGTTACAATTCCCTTATCAACTAATTCTCTTATTATTCTGCCTTGAGTAGGTGCACCGATAATGTTAAACCTTCTATATTCTGTAAAATTTGGTGGAATGATTCCTAATTTCTGTGAGATTAAACTTTGAAGTTCCTCTCTCATTTTACCAAACTCACTACTACGTAAAATGTGCGTTACACCAGTGATATCTTCCATGATTGGTGATTCAAAATCATACATAGGCCAAACCCTATATTTATCACCATGTATTGCATGTGGTATTGTTGATATTCTTAGTAGAACTGGATCTCGAAGAACATGATTCTTTGATTCCATGTCTCCTCTCAATCTAACTATAGCTTCTCCCTCTGCATACTCTCCCTCTAACATTTTGTTGAAGAGGTCTAAGTTGATTTCATCTGTATTTTCAGTGTTGCAGGAACATTTTTTGCCTTGTTCTCTATGTTTTGACATTGTTTCTCGAGAACATCTGCAAACATACGCATCATTATTTTTTATGAGTTTTTCAGCTTTAGTATAGTAAAGTTCCATGTAATCAGAGGCACGAACCTCTTCATCGATTTTTAAGCCCATCCAGAAAATAGCTTCTCTAAAACTATCATAGAATTCTTTTCCCACTTTCCCTGGATTTGTATCATCAAACCTAAGAATGCGTTTTCCTCCAAATCTCTCTGCAATAAGGTGATTTATACAGAAAGATAGCATTTGTCCTATGTGAGGGTGCTTGGAAGGCTCTGGAGGATATCTAACAACTACTTTCCCTTGTTCTACATTGGTAAGAGGTGGGAGAAAATCTCTTTCCTTTTTATCTTCGATTATATCATCAGGATACTTTTCTTTGACTATTCTCTCAATCTTTTCCCGAGGGAGTGCATTAATCTTGTTTATCATTGAGTCTACTATAGGCTTTAATTCCTTGGCCTGTTTTCTTAATTCAGGGTAATAAGACATGATTTTTTGAAAAACAATTTTAGGTTCAGCGGACCCGTATTTGTATGCATTGATCAAGGTTTCTTTGTAAATAATATCCTCAGCATTCATTGGTATGCAAATCGTAGATTTTTTATGTTTAAATATTTGATTGTTCTGAATAACTTTAATTATTAGATAATTGGTTCCTTTAAACTCAAGTAGAAAGTAATATTTCTAAGTGTTAGGAAACCAAACCCCTTGGATAGCTAACCAACTGTTCCCTTTCTAAAACCCTTTCACTTTCTCTTCGTATATTTAATTGACTTGTGATGGTTTTACTGATTCTTATTTGGTGTTTATCTATTTGTATTTTTGAACAAAGTAATCCGCGATTACATGATCCTTTACCAAAATAAGCTTCTTTTTTTGTATCATAGTAAAGAGACCCCCCTTTACTGGGACAATTGCAAACTTCTAAAAATACGGGAGAGTTGTTGTAACCATTGTGAGTCTTAATTCTGGCTATAGCTTTTTCCAACTTGAAGCTGAGAAATGTGTCCTTGGTACTCATATTATTCAGTATACTCAGATATTTGTACAATATGGTCTTTTGTAATATCTGGAAATTATACTTGACATGTCCCAGATAAATTCGAGATATTATCTAGGTAAAACTTCACCGGTTCTATTTCTTGGGTAAAACTATTAAAATCCATTCGAACATAAGCATTTGAGGATACTTAAATTGTGGTTTGCAAAAATATCTGGTGTTACAAATTTCGACGCTGCTCTATCGGTCGATGTATCTTCTGAATTAGCAATTGGTGTTATTGTTGATGATATAAATGACGTTAGGTCAATTAGCAAATTTGATGCAAGACGAATATTTGCTAATATTGAATACTGTGTTAAAATTGCTCAGGTTGCACCTAGTTCTCTTGATGAGATATTTGAGACGCTTGAAGCATGCCAACCAAACATGATTCAGATAAATGGTGATTTTTTCAACGATATGAATAACCTAATTTCCTTGCAATCTCTTGCAACTGTTCCAATTATAGGTTCCATCTTTCTCAATAAAGAAACCTTAGAATCTAACATTATCAATCCTTCTCCTCTATCAGCTGCCCAAGAATTAGCACCTTTTGTTTCAGTTGTCAACATTAATCTTCCACTAGGTTCATCATGGAGTTCACAGAAGAAGAAAACTGAATTGATTGATTTAGTAACAAAAATAAAGAATTCAATAGACAAACCATTAATTATTGGAGGAGGATTAGATTCATCGAATGTGGGAAAGATAATTCCTGAACTCACACCTAATGCAATCGATGTTTCATCTGGAGTTGAAAAGGTATCAGGTATAAAAGATCCTGAACTAATGCAAGATTTCCTTGATACCGTCTTTGATTACAAGACATTTCTTTCAGGAGTATAATCAGATTTTTGAACAATAAAACATAACAAAAATTCAAAAATATTTCAGAATAACGACTGGAAGAATTTCCAGATGATTGTTTTATTTATTTTTGATTCACCAAAATTTCTTGTACCAAACACGTAATTTACATTACTCACCTCTAACTTGGCTTTATGTATTTTCAGAAAGTCGAATAGAACCTTGTATCCTTCCAAAATGAAGTCTTTTCTATGGATAGAGATAGTTTGTTTCCAGATATTAGTTTCGGAAGCAAATAAACCAGACATTATGTCTTTCACTCTATTTCTTCTTCGAATTATTAAAGAAAAATTACCTAACCATCTAGCAACATATGACAAGAGTTTACGCTGAATTGGCCACTTTCCAATTACTTCAATTCGATTACCCGCAACTAGATTATACCCTTCTTCTAATTTCTTGTAAAATTGTGGCAGTGATTCTGCAGGATGCTGCAAATCCCCGTCCATTACAAGAAAATAATTGGTATTGCACTCTATTATTGCATCTAGAACACTTATTGTTAATCCATGAACTGGTTCATATTTTCTATCAAGAAACTTTACACTTATATCTCCCTTAAACTCCTCTACTGATCTCTTTGTATTATCTTTCGAACCATCGTCAGATACTATCACATTAGCATGGGGAGTGAAACCCTCTATCTTTTTTAAGAGTAATGAGATAGTCTTCTCTTCGTTTAAAGTTGGGATTATCACAGTTAAATTGGAATGTCTTACATCTGAAGGTTTCATTATCTCTAAAGGTATCTCGAAAACACCTTTAAAAATCTTAAGCAAACTCTTTGATGAAGGTTTTATTCCTACCCTTTTCTAGTAATTCTTTGATACTAAGAAAATACTCAAATACACCCTAAAGTTCTTACTTATAATGAGTTTATCACCTAACGTAACTTACATTATCAAAATCATCAATGCTGGGGATTATGCAGTGGGGAAAACTAGCTTAGCAGTGCGTTATACCCAGAACCGCTTCTCTTCATCTTATCTTCCAACACTTGGTGTTGATTTCTACAGTAAAAATATTCAATATGATGAAGATACCATACTCCGAATAGTTCTTTTTGATACGGTTGGTCAAGATAAATTAGCCACTTTAAGAAAACGCTATTACACTGGTGCTCATGGTGCAGTTATCGTTTATGATATAACAAGAAAGGAATCATTTGACCATATAAGTAACTGGATTAATGAAGTTGAAGAAAAATGTCCAGAAATCCCCATTATTATTGTTGGTAATAAAACTGATTTAGATGAAGAACGAGCTGTAAAGAATGAAGATGCTATTGAAAAATGGGAGGATAAAGGCTACATGGTTCTTGAATCTTCAGCTAAATTTGGTGAAGGAGTCGACGATATCTATACTATCATTGCTAAAAAGGTAATGGAAAAAATGGGATATTAAGCAGATCTCCACAATTCAATTGCAATTATTATACCATTTTCTAAAAATAATCTTGGAATATAATCATCTGCTACAAATGAACCATCTTGCAATGAAACTTTAGATTCAGTTCCCGGTTTTTCAAGATTTTCTGGTGCAATGTAAAGAGACTTATCTATTATAATATAGTCTCTAATACTGTTATCCATAGGAGGGAGTATTTCCAATTGCTTTATGACGTGTTCTATATCTATGACTTTTGTATCAATAGTAGAACTATATCTGCGTTCAGTTTTAGTGGTTACTGCTCTTTTAGTATCAGTTTTTGGTTTTGGTTTAGACTTTGGTTTTGGTTTTGGTTTAGACTTTGGTTTTGGTTTTGGTTTTGGTTTTGGTTTAGACTTTGGTTTAGCTACAGTTTTCAATGTTGGTTTTGGTGCAGATTTTTTGATTGCTATGGGTTTGACTGCTACAGGCTTTGGTTTTGGAGAAGGCTTATCTGTAGAATTAATAGAGCACGCTTCATCTACTGCTTGATTAAATTCATCGGTTGTATATGCTTCTTCTAAGTTAACAATTTTGTAACCAAGTTCCATCCTAATTCTTGCTGTTTCCCTTGCACAAGCAAATTTTGAATGTGGAGATGCTTGTCCTCCTATCCATGTGTAAATTTTTTTCTGCATGTGAGAGATTACTAACAAAACGTTTTCGGATTTTATTGCTACTTCCTTATTATAGCATTCGGTCAACTCACCAGTGGATTGTATAATATAAAGACTCATACAAGAAGATTAACCATATCTCATTTTTATACTTGGTGATAGCTTCAAGAGATTTTCTAAATTGGCTCAAAATCTGCATTAATCTGAACCCTAATACTCAAATAAAGTTTGCATTTTTTTTCCTGCACTAACGAGAATCTAAATCGTTAGTAAAATGTGCGCTTAACTAGTATGATATGAAAAGAACTTTCTTATATTAGTTCACGAAAGTACTCTACGAGCAAATGTTAAATACTCATCCTACAATATAGATTTGTAGGATATAGTCTTAAGATTCACATTAGAGGATAATATTATGAGTTCAAGA
>BPTM01000059.1 GCA_023705945.1 Candidatus Heimdallarchaeota archaeon | reverse complement strand
AATTTAACAAAATGTTGAGAATTCAAGATATTCTAGAAGAAGTAGCTTTTCTTTCCATGGACTTGGACTTTCATAAACAGGTTCAGTCATCTGAATTCTTCATTCAACAATATATGAAAAATATGGAAGAAAAGATTGAAAATCATATCGAACTACTTGATTTTTACAAATCATATCGAGCTTATGTTAGAGCCAAAGTATACTACTCATTAGCTTTACAAGAAAATTCAGATGATCAAAAACAAGAGCTAGAATCATTGACGTTAAAGTATATGATTCTTTCATCGTCCTATAATTTCTGATATGGTTGAATAATCATGTAACTCTACAAATACTTTATTAGTTATTTGTCACTAGTTGAGTATCATCACTTGAGATTGTGAAAGAATTGATTGAAGAAGTGAAAATTGGTTGTCATGTTTCTATTGCAAAATCTATTGATTTGGCTTTCGATAGAGCAAAAGAAATTGGATGCTCGACATTTCAGATATTTACTAAAAATCCTCGAGGATGGGCTTTCAAAGAAATTTCCAAGGAGGAAATTAAGCGATTTAAGGAAAAACATTTGAATTATACCATTTCACCAGTTGCAGCTCATATATCTTACCTCCCCAATCTTGCTTCATTAAATGATGAGATTTATACTAAATCTATGGTTTCATTCCGCAAAGAAATAGAACGATGTGTAATTCTTGGGATTCCTTATTTTGTAGTTCATTCTGGCTCTTTTAAAGGAGGGACTTTTCAAGAAGGTTTTGAAAAATATGTTGAATCTATTCAGAAGGGAGTTGATTTTGGAGAACGAAAAGTTACAATTTTAGTTGAGAACTCAGCGGGTGGAGAAAAAACACTTACTGGTACTTTTGTAAATATTAAAGCTATTCTTGAGGAAATTAATGATTCGAAAGTAAAAGTCTGTTTTGATACGTGCCATGCTTTTTCTGCTGGATATGATATCAGCAACCAATCCGGTGTAGCAAATTTCATTACGGAAATAAAAACGACTATCGGGATGGAATCAATATCAATAGTTCACGCAAATGACTCAAAAACAGAGGTTGGAACAAATCGAGACTTGCATGAACATTTGGGTTTGGGGAAAATAGGTGAAATTGGGTTCTTGGAATTGATTAATGATCCAGATTTGAGGAAGAAACCTTGGATACTTGAAACTCCTATTGACGAAAGACGTACAAATGTAGACAACATCAATTATCTTCGTTCTTTAATCAATAAATAGAATAGAAGAAAGAGAATTTATCTCTTAAATCGGTGGAAAGAAGTTAGTAAATACGATAATAAATAGAACAGCTAGGATGATTGTATAGCCGCCTGCTAAGAATGAAGGAGCTATTTTTGGAATACGTTTTTCCCCGGGTCTAATATCTGTATCAACGGCTTTTCCAGTAGCTTCATCAAGAGCTTGACCGGTTGCCATTTCTCTTACTATTTTCTCTTTTCTTCTAACTTGAACTGCAACCTTAGACTCCTCAAAAGTATTTTTTTCTTTTGAGAACCTTCCTTTGATGTATATACCCATAACAGAGAAGAAATCTAAGGATGAGGATATGCCGTATAGGAAAGCTGCTGCTCCATAGATAAATAGAAACAAAATAGTAGAAGATAATGATGCACTACTAAACCCTAAACCTAATAAAACGCCTGTTACCATAGCTGAAAACCAGAGTATAGCTGCTAATAACCATGAAGAAAGAGGCATCTGCATCATTTTATCATAAAGTATGGATGTTTTTCCAACATCAAATGAATAACCACAATAACTGCATTTAAAGGTAATACCATCATCTAATAAATCAATATTCTCAAGTTTACAGAATTTACAGTCCATCAATAATCACCATGAAACTCAATCTCATTTAAATTTACAGTCTTTATATTCTTTGTGGAAGGAACTTCTTTTCTCCAAATTTTTTTCCTATGATACATAGTCACTCAACAGCGTGTTTAATTCTGTCTTTAAATCCATATTATCACCTTTTAAGTACTCATGTAATAATATAGAGAGTCTACGCGCTTCTGGCAGTGCTTTTTCTTGATCTACAGCTATGAGTACAACGTGATTATTAAGCTCCGAAATAAAGAAGTGATTTTCATCAACTTTCAGAACTTTAAATTGCTCATGACCTAGAATTTCGTTCGCAAATCCACTCAGAGCTTTAATGTAACCTACAAACATTCCTGTGTCTTGTGCAATTTCATCAGGGTCATAAACATATAAAGGATTTCCAAAAATATCAGAGACAATGAGGGCCTTGAATTTCTTAAATTGAAGTTCCTTAAAACGCTTGATTTTTGAAATAAACCATTTAAAAGCAAGTTCAATGTTTTCTTCATTTCTTACTGAAGTTTTGAAAAATTGGAAAGAAATATTTGGATACGAAGACATTTCATCTAGTTTCATCTTATTAATTATCTTATCAAGACTAAGAGAAGTTTTCAGATCAGATTTGTTAGCTAGAAAAAGAATAGCTTTATCTGAATAAAATTCGCCTAACCATTCTTTGACCATCTTCCAATACCAAATAGAAGCTTCATCTAATCTTAAAGCATTAGAAGAATCAAGAATAAAAATAACTCCCAAAGAAGTTAATACATTAGATTTCCACATATTCTCTCGGTAAGCTTTTTGACCCGAGATATCGTAAACATTGAAAAATATATCTCCTATCTTTATTTTTTCAACTACTACTCCAACAGTAGGTTTTGGGCGAGTAAACCGTTTCTCCTTTAACCAGTTGACAAGTGTGGTTTTTCCAGCAGATTGAAGTCCAATAAGTACGATTGGTACTGTGTCTTGTTTTAACCGAAATAGATTCTCCATATTACTTCCCTAATTATCTAATCATTGAAGTTTGAGTGTTTAAAGATTAAGTATGAGGTAATCCAAAGTTGTAATCATATCTGAGTACGGCGGTTCTTGTTTTTTTCTTCTGTTTCTTATAGAGGAAGCATTTTCTCTACAAAACAAAGATAATTGGTAAATGAATTTTGGGAGCTCTTTTTGATCTTCTAAATAGTTTAATATTCTACCTAGAGATTCACTAACTTCAAAGAATAATTTATTAGCTCGATTGTAACTACCTTCTGCTCTGGTCATTTTGTTACATTTTGCTAAAAGTTCTCCTAAAATAACGTTTTCAACAGCTTCAACCATTGTTTTAATAGCAGGTATGAAAACCTCTCTTCTTCTAATAAAATCAAAATTTATATCATTACCTTTTATTGAAACGTTTATATTTGCAGCAAGTAGTTCCTGTGTATCAAGCAGAATTAAATCAAGTAATTCATGAAAGTCTGTTATTTCATTGAATTGAGCTTCAACTGATTCCGCAATAAACTCTGGTAATTTTTCTGATTCAGAAACAAGTATTATCATCTCTTCCATTAATGCTCTCTTATTGTTCTTGTAAGAGCTTTGAAGACCTAAAGAAACCAAACTAGATTCTGTGACCATTCCGGAAATTTTGGTTTCAATCATTCTTTGATTAATCAGTTTCTTTAGCTCTTTTTCTCCTTTTTTAATCTCTGATATGCTCTGTTCTGCTTTCTTTGCATAATAATGAGATCTGGCTCTTAAGATTAAATCTAGAACTATATTATAATCACTATATAGATAGATTTTATTCTCTGCGATTATTGATTTGATATAATTTCTCAGTGCGTGAATCTTATGTCTTTGCTCATCTTTTTCCTGAATGAATTGTGGTAATAGTTCTATTGCTTTTTCCAAGTAGTAAAGTTTTTCATCTATTTCTTGCAATTCATCGAAACTAGCCATTGGATTGTCATGATTAATTTTAATGTACGATATTGGCACTTCAGATAAGGCGGTACTCATAGCTTTTAATGGAAAGTTAAACTGGGAAATTAATCTATCAATTACATTCAAGTTTGCAGTTTCCTGAGTAAGTAAATCATTAATCATAGAAGATGCAGATGAATAAGTTACACTCACTCCATAAATATAAGGAAGTGATCCTGCACCCTCGATATTTTCTAGTATTTTTGTTATTTCCATACAAGATGCTAAAGCTCCCTCATTATCTTGAGAATATAATTTATCAACTATTTCTGTGTATTTTAACGCAAGCTCTGTAATGGATTTTAGGATTTTAAGCTCAGATTCTCCTGCCTGTATTCTTTTGTAAAGATATTCACTCTGAGAACTTTCTGATTTTTTTAGAATTTTGTAAGCCTTCTTGTATTCAGATAATGCTCTCGTATAATATTTAGATGCATGACTAAGATCTCCTCCTTCGAGTGCGCTTTCTCCAAGTAGTTTGAAATGTTGAACCATTGAAACAGAACTTTGTGCATCAACTATAGGCATAAAATCCATTTTAATCGCCATTCCTTTATTGCCCACTGATTCTGGAGCTTTATTCCACAATTTAATAACAGTATCAAAATGCTCCTTTGCATGATTCAGGATGGACAGTTCGGAAATAGGATCTGACCACCAGAAATCCTGAGATGTCTTGCGGGCGATATCTATGATATGAGTTAATAAAGTGACTCCCTGAAGATAATCGTACTCCCCTTTCTTTGAAAGCACTCTAGGGTCGGTATCACTATTAGGTAAACTATCATAAATTGGTAATAATCGCTTCAAATTTTCCAGTTGAAGCAAGGGCATAATAACATTAAGAAGATCATCACGTGTTGGAGTGGGAGTTAATCCGGAAATTTCGACCTCAGGTAATGAACCACTTAGGATTCTGTATACAATTCTATCAATTGATTCTTTTGCTATAATATAATATGAATATTGACTTGTTGCTGGTTTGTGATTGAATACCCCTCTATTTCTCACCTGAGAATAAACATAAGTTAAGACTCCTAGTTGTAATTCGA
>BPTM01000058.1 GCA_023705945.1 Candidatus Heimdallarchaeota archaeon | reverse complement strand
CAGTTTTTCCTAGACCTAGCATTGTAACTGCATTCATTTTCTGTCTATAAGGACCAGCAATTAAATCAGCTGCTTTTAGGAAAATTGCAGCTCGTTCTGACCAGTGGAAAGTTACCCATGTTTCTTTAGCTTTGAGTGTTGAAGTTATTGCTTGAGCTACTTCTGAACTTCCAGCCATACTATAATTTGCTAGAATCCTTGAGTGTTCATCTGGAGATCGATTTTCTCCTTTATTTTCAGTAAATATCTCCTTTCCATGAATTATTAGAGGAATATCAACTTTCTCTTTAATTATGCTGAGAGTTCTCTTAAGTTCTTCTCGCTCTTTACTTCTAGGTAGAAAACCCAATATTTCCTCATTGATTGGTTTGGGAATGTTATAGCTAGTATCTATCATAATGTAACACCAAGCAAAAAATTGTCTTAGATAAGACAAGGCGTAATTCTCTTTTATATACTAGCATTTACCAAAAAATATGAAAGGAGGAGATTTAAGATCAATCTACATCAGGAATATAAGGTTCTTCGCTTGTAATTAATTCAACAATTTCAGCATAAGCTCTCTTCACGTCTGCCTCCTCTCCTACTAAGAAGAAATGTAAGGATCCTTCTCCATCACCAACTCCTCCAGAACCAATGTGGAAAACATTTATGTCAGGATAGAGAACATCAAAAGCTTCCAATTCAGTGAAGACTTCACCAGGGATGGGCATTATACCAATTGGTAAACCCATGCAAAACTCAGGATCTATTGTTTTACTTCCAAGTATTTGAGAAAGTTCCCAGATGCTATCATCTACTGACCTCGAAAGACTGATTGGTACAATTATACTTATCCCTCTAGCAATAGCATGGGGTAATATACTTCCAATTGTTCCTCCTTCCGGATGAGCCATATAAACTCCAGCTACTCCATCTGTTCCTAAAGTATTTCCGCCTTTAAATATAATATCTCCAGGTTCAAATTTTTTAAGTTCGTCTTGAAGGTTTTCAATTTCTTTTTTTACTCCTTTTTCAAGAACTACTTCTTTCAAACGTTTTTCTGGCTTCAGACCGCCATATCTGTACAGATTTTTTTTGTCACCTGTCATCTGTCCAGCTACATAATGTTGCTTCCTAAATGGCTCACCAGTTAATTCTTCTAAAACATAAGCTGTTGTAGAACCTCTAGAAACAAAAATTCGACCATTTTCTTTTGCATACTGAACCTCAGGATGCTTGGCTAAACCTTTTGCGATTAACTTTTTACACTCTGAATGAGTTAATACTATCAATGCACGCATATTTCATTTTCAGATGTTAATTAATAAAAACATTTCTTAAAAAGAAAAAATAAGAGGTAATCTACCAATTATCCTTTGGTGAGGGAGGTCTACCATTTGTTCGTAAGAACAGATTATATTTGTTTGCAGTTCTAAAAGCATCGATATGAGCATATAAAGCTATTATGAGTGCACCGAACCCTCCGATAACCATAAGAGTTATTGCAATACCAAGGCTAGAATAATCAAATAGTATAAAAAAACCTCCATACGTCATTCCAACACAAGCCATACCACCAAACAGTAGACCAACACCTTTTCCTGCTTTTCCTGCATACATATGCCCAGAACCCATTATTACGAACCACGATAGAAGCAGTGCTAGTATGGGTTCTTTTTCTTTATAGGGTATTTGGGGAGGAGAATAAGGTTGTGTTCCGGAATATTGAAGAGTTGCTTGTTGAGGAGGAACTGAAGCAGGTTGAGCTTGCAAAGGTTTAGCTGCTATACCACTATCAGCACCACAATTAGTACAAAATCTTGTACCTTCAGGTAAATTCGCACCACAATTGTTACAATACATTTTTTCACCATATCTGTATTTGTTCGCGTAATTTGTGCCTATGCTATTTAATAAAGTTATTCTAATAAAATATTGGGAAAAGAATTTGTTAAATGCTTGTTTT
The DNA here is from genome assembly GCA_023705945.1 of Candidatus Heimdallarchaeota archaeon. Lineage (GTDB taxonomy): Archaea > Asgardarchaeota > Heimdallarchaeia > Heimdallarchaeales > Heimdallarchaeaceae > UBA460. The sequence goes on along the minus strand of BPTM01000058.1, from coordinate 6,360 downwards.
TATAAATCAGCAAAAAAAAGTTAAGAAAATATACGATCAAATGGTGGAAATATGAAAAAAAGTAAACTAGTTATTGTATCTCTTTTGTTTGTAGTTGCGTCATCTTTTATGTTATTAGATGTACAAACTCATTCTCCAAATAATGTTACTTTATCATATGATTTTGGAACACAAACACTTGAAGTAACTGTTTCTCACTCTGTTTCTGACCCTAATACTCATTACATTGAGCAAATTCAGATATGGAAGAACGATGTTTCACATACTATTGAAACTTACACTAGTCAAACCTCTGCTTCTCAACATGTAGACAGCTTCAATATCGATGCTGCACATGGAGATGTGCTAAAAGTTACTGCAACATGTAGTGTCTCTGGTTCATATACCAACCAAATTACTGTGGTTGATCCTGCAATTCCTGAATTTGGGACATATATGCCTTTTATTCTCATTGGTCTAATTTCAATCTCAGGATTTATTATTTATTTGAAGAGAAGGAAATAATATCCTTTCTCTTTCATTTTTTTACAGCATACTTTTAATATGCTATATCAAATATATTATTCTGAGAATTAATAGATGGAATGAATGTGAATTTGAATATAAAATCTAGGCTGAAAAACTTTACTGTACCTTCCAAACCACCGTTGCTACGCTTTACAATTATTGATTTAAGTGGGGTTACTGTTTATCACAGGTCTTACGTAAGTGAAGTCTTGGATGAAGTATTGTTTTCAGGGTTTAGCGCAGCTATGATCGCATTCTCAAGAGAATTAGGGACTCAACTCTATTGTATCAAAATGGAAGGTGTTGATTACTATTTTAAAACTAGGGGGGATTTCATCTTTGTGGTAGGGATGTATCCTCGCGTTCGTTCCCCTAGCGCTAAACGCTTTCTTAGATTAGTAGAAAAAGAAATCAATTGGGAAGAGATTGACACCTATCTCAATAAAGCTATTCATTTTCAAACTGAAGAATTTGAGAAAAAGGTTGAACAAACTATTTTAGATTTCCAGATCAGATTCAGACACTTAATCAGAGATTAGAATGGTTCTAAACACTTTTATTTTGTAACGATAAAGTAACTCACTAGATGGTGGTATATTGTTATTAACAGAGCAAAAACCCTTAGAAGTTCAGCCAAGAGATATGACAAACATTTTGAAATTTAAAGAAAAGAAGGAGATAACAGACATCAATGTTCGCAATAAACGTGTCTTAGTCAGAGTTGATTTCAACGTCCCTATGGATGAAGATGGCAATATAACAGATGATCGAAGAATTAGATATACTTTACCAACCATATATTATCTTCTGAATGAGAACTGTAAAATTATCTTGATGTCACATTGGGGGCGACCAAAAGGAAAAATTGTTCCTTCATTAAAGATGGATGCTATTGCAAGAAGATTAAGAGAATTACTTCCCCTCTATAGGATCTATAAAGCAGACAATTGTATTGGTAAGGAAGTAAAAGAACTCTCAAACAAACTCAATCAACAGCAAATTCTGTTATTAGAAAACACGCGTTTTCATCCTGAAGAAGTTAATAATGACGACGAATTTTCACGTAATCTAGCTCTTCATGCCGATGTTTTCATTAACGATGCTTTTGCAACAGCTCATAGGGAACATGCTAGTAACTGCGGAGTTGCAAAATATATTGAGGAGAAGGGATATGGATTTTTAATGGCCAAAGAATTGAAGTTCCTCTCTTCAACTATTGCAGAACCTCAACGCCCTCTGACTGCAATTATAGGGGGAGTAAAGATAGAAGATAAACTTCCAGCAATTAAAAATCTCATCGGCTTAGCTGACAATATTCTAATTGGAGGAGGGTTGACATACACAGTCCTTCTAGCTCTTGGTTATGATGTTGGTAAGTCAGTCAGAAATCTTGACAAAGTAGAGACAATAAAACAATATCTAGAAGAAGCTAAAAAAGTTGGAACGAGGATATACATACCAAGTGATGTCATCGTAACTGAAGACCTAAGGAGAATTGTTCCAGTAGATACAGTTTCAGTAACAAAGATTCAAGAGAATCAAATTGGAGCGGATATCGGTCCTCAAACCATCCAAGAGTATAAGGAAGTCTTGATGAATTCAAAAGAAGTTCTTTGGACTGGTCCTCTTGGTATATTCGAAACAAAGGAATTTGAGAAGGGAACTAGAGAACTTGCACAATTTCTTGTAGAGCAAAACATAACAACCTTTGTTGGTGGAGGAGATTCTGCTGCTGCTTTTGAGAAGTTTGATTTCGAGAAGGATATCTCTTTTGTTTCTACAGGTGGTGGAGCATCTCTCGCTGTAATGAAAGGGGAACTTCTTCCAGCTATAGATTTTCTTTAATTCTATCAAATTTCTATTCTTCATGGAATTTAAAGAGGAAGGTTTTTTTACAGCAAATACCTTGTTAATTTTGTGCAATTCAGGATTAAAAAACAGTTATTATTACAACTTCTTTTGTTTCTAACTATTCTTACAGGGTCAACTTTTGTGTTGAGTGCAACCATGACACAGACATTTGATACTAATAACGGAACTATATTTGAGATAACAGCAGATGTTGCTTCAGTTAGACCTAAAAATTGTGTGAATGAGGTTGAGATAACAATAAAGCTGATGGAACTTAACTCTGATGCGGTAAGTGTTTTCAACCTAGAAATAGATTATAGATTAGGTCCATATTTTTCAAATACTGCTGTCTTCATTGAAAATCTAACCCAAATAGGACAGACTTTAAACACAATCTCATTGTTTGAATATGATTCTTCTTGGGAGAAAGTAGATTTGGAAATGAGAATAAAATTCGATGTACACAGAGTTGTTAACGGCCGAACGACCATAGCTAATTATGAGTCAAATTGGTTATTTTTCTTATCTCTTGAACCTAGAACATTTCTTGATGATTATTTATGGTTAATGATAACAGGAGGCTCTGTGGTAGTTGCTCTAGCTGGAGCAGGAATTGTTCTCCGTGGTCGAATGAAAAGCAGAATCAAGAAAAAATGTTTACCTAAGAAAAGCACAGATCTGTTTTCCAAATTTATTAGAGAAGCTAGTACAAAGAAAACTAGAGAATATAAGAAAACTTGGAAAGAGTTTGTAGTTTCATTACACAAAATAAATCCAAACATAACAAGTAAATCAGTTGATCGATTAGCAAATAAATTAATTTCTGATCTATTAGGAGATCTTTCACAGGAACAAATTTTGAAACTGCTGAGGTCTATGGATAAAAGAGATAAAATAGAAAAAATACTGTTAAACATAATGAAAGAGATGAAAAGCACCAATGAAAGCCTTATTAGAAATCTAAAATAAGAACTTTCATTCAGAGTGAAATTTATTGATGTAATTAAAGGATGATATGAGAAAAAAATGAGAGGAAAAGATTTCTTCTTTTTACCTTTTTTAGATGGGCTAGAAGGTTTACTAACTGATTTAGTTACAACGATAACAACTGCAAAAGCTATCTGTAAAGCACCCAAGAAACCACCCAGAAGAATTATTTCATCCTAATTAAGTGAATCAAATAAGCCTAAAACTAGAGAATCAGTAGATTCAGTAATTAACCAAGGCTCCATTTCTCTTTTCTGTAAAAACCAGATTTATAAGTGTATATGGGGGGTTTTAAATAGAAGGATTACACTTTTCAATATAGTTTAATCTAGAATTTGATCATGGTGTTATTAAGGTGAAAATTAATGAACCAGCAGAAATCAAGTTGATTAAAAAAACTCTGCAAAACTACACTAAAGCATTTCAAAAGTGGGACATAAGTAAACTCATTGCAGCTTTTCATCCGGAAGCAAAAACTATTTGGTTTGTTCCTGAAAGAGGTGGATATATTTCTAGTATGTGTTATGGTTGGGTTAGAAGTTTTATTCAGAACAAAAAAGATAAACTTGTGATTGGTTATACCACATTTGACGAAAATATCGATCAATCAGGAACTGCTGCTTATGTAAGGTTCAGATTTTTAATTGAAGATGGGGAGTATAGCAGAGATACAACAGATTATCTTACTCTCCTTAAGTTTGGTGAGGATTGGAATATTGTTAATAAATCAGGATTTACAATTGACAAAACAGTTGAAGAGATCGCTCAAATTAAGGAAGAAAGAACTAAATCCAACAGAAACATTCCTAATGAATTAGAACTTATAACATTGAAGCTCAAAACTTATACTGAAGCTTTTGATGAGTGGGATATTGAAAAAATCAGAAATGTCTTTCATCCAGAGGTTAGAGTAAATTCTGTTGATGTTGAGACTAATAAATTCAAGTGTCAAACTCGTTCAATTGGTGTATGGAAAGAAGTTTTTGAAAACCATCAAAAAGATAACGTAAAATTCAAAACACAGATCGAATTCATTGACCAACTGGGAACCTCCGCAGTTGTAAGAATGCGTTGGTTAGCAACAAAAGAGAATTATAGAGCGGTTACAGTTGATTATTTGACTTTTCTTAAAGTAGATGGTGATTGGTTAATAGTTAACAAAACCTGCCATTCGGAGGAAATCAAAGATTAAATTAAAAAAGTACTTAAGAGGAATTCAAATGGATAATATTAAAGAAATTAAAGAAACCATAGCAACTTATGTAGAGGGAGTAAAAGAATTTAATTTTATTAAAGCAGAATCAGCATGGTTTAAAGATGGCATAAAAATATCTTACAACACTGAAGATGACAACTTGGAAATGCTTAAAATGCTGGATTCAAGACCATCTGAAAAAATTAAAGACCTAGATATCCATCAAGAAGCGAATATTGAATTAATCGATGTAACCAATACAGCTGCTATTGTAATACTGCATTGGGTTCAAGTATTTCAAGGTAAACATAAGCACTATATTGATTATTTATCTCTTTTAAAAGACAAAAACAGATGGAAAATTGCTACCAAAGTTTCTGCAATCAAAGAAATTGATGCTTAATCCATATTAGTTTCGAATTCTGCCAATTTTATTCAATTACCTCAAGGGTAATCTTGAAAAATAGAGTAATCTTACTCTAAATGTCTAGAAAGAATATATTCCGATCTTATTTCTAACGAAAAACGAGCTCGTAGGGAAAAGAAGGTATCTATATGTCGACAAGAAAAATACTCAATGAAGTTCTTGACTTGATGGATGATATCCATAGAACCGTCAATAATACCAATTGGAGTGACTATTCTGAAGTCAGAGTTAAAATTCTTGTTAACAGTAAAATGAATGAACTTAGACACGTTTTAGGAGAACTCCCTGAGACTGACGTATTTAATTCTGAAGAAGCTTCAACCTTTTTTGAGAAAATTCTAGATAAAATCACTCGAATCCTAAGCAACCTACCTCAAGATAAAATGCCTTTACAGTTTTATGAATTGGAAATTTGGAGACTACGATACGCTTCAATGTATGCTCTGCAATATGGTCAAGCTGGGGCTCTACAGGTAGCAGGAGCAGCTCATGCATTAGCCAATGTCCTTATCGGTATTGAGACAATGGATGTTCAAGAATTGATTGTTGATTGGGATCATCCTGAATTCGATAAAAGAAGAAAATTGATTCTTAATTATCTGAGTTCAGCTTACTTGTTCTTTTTTAGTTTATGTACATCATTAAGCACCATCTATAAACATGATTTAGAGCACTGGGTTTCAGAAGGTTTCAAGGCAAGCACTCAATACATTCATTACATGGATGTGTTTTGGGATGTTCCGAAAAATATCGCACACTACAAGAAGACACACAGAAACGTTGCTGATCCCAATTATTCTCCATACTATGCAACATTTGCTGCAGTAGATTACATCATTACCTTTCTTCTAGATCTGCAGAAATTCTTTTTCAATGATAATGTTAAAATTGACAATTTCAAGGAACTTGTTAATATAACTGAACCAGAGGCGTTTTTTGTATCTATAGAAAATCTTTTAGCTAAAGCAGAATATTACGTAGCAGATTTTAAGAAACACGTCAAAGAAGGTTTTTTCGATTTAAATGAAGATCCTCTCAATGACAGTGACATAAAAGAAACTATCTACGAATTACAAGTGACAAAAGTATGGATAAAAGGATTAATTACACTCTATAGGGCAATAATTAAAGACATTCCCACAGAACTTCACATACTAGAGAACACGGTTATTCCAGAACTGTTCCAATATATTGACAAATATAAAGAGCTATTCACTAAGCCTGATTTCATTGAAAGTCAAATAGCAGATGGTATTAACTCAACAATTCTAGAAATTCTTCTCTTTGCAGGGGCAGCTACTGTAAAATCAAAGAAACGAAACCACATTGAAAAGATTGACAAAGATTATCATATGTTCTTTTCAGAAGATGGGATCAAACGTTATCCAATTCT
>BPTM01000057.1 GCA_023705945.1 Candidatus Heimdallarchaeota archaeon | reverse complement strand
TCTAGACAAGTACTTTCCCACTGGTTTCTCAATTTCCTATTTTATTTACCTGTTCCCATCATCTTCTCATTTTTTGCCTTAATGGTTATCTTATTTCCTTTGAACTTTGTTTTGACTGGTTTCAATCTCCACAAAGCAAAACAAGCATCCTTTGAAGGGATTACTAGACTAATCGAAAATGGTACAAGAGAAATCAAAAAAGAGTATAATTTTTGTTTAAGAAAGATTGGAAAAGAAGTTTCAAGTATTCATAAAGATAATTTAAACATTCCAACTTTGTTCATTCATCTTGAGAAAGAAATGATGGTTGATGAAAAAGATCTAAAATATACTAAATCATTGTATAGTAACAAGAGAGTTAAAATCATCAAATCTGATACAATGCATCTTACACATGATTTTGATTATGCTGTTGCAGATTTAATTGGTGAGGAATTGGATTTCTTTGGTTATGAAAAAATGCCTAGCGCTAGTTGAATTCAGTTGAAATTTTTTCCTTTTTCTTAGAAACTTTCAAAGATTCCTCGCATATTTCACTTGGAGCTTGCTTTTCTTTTTGTTTAGTAGAATAATACCTATTTTTCCAAGAAACCTTATTCCCAAGAAATCCATTCAACAACGATAATAGAATTATGGTAATAACTATAACCATCGCTATTGGGTAAAATATGATGAAAAGAGCGTTGTTTTTACCTCTTTTTCTCCAATATAGATAATAAGCTAACCCCCAAGTCAGATATAGGACTATATTTACAATAATACCTACAGAAAAATCCCAGACTATCCATGATGTTGGATTGATAATAGAATTTACCAGAAAATAAGGTGCAGTTAAGCAATAGATTAACCAGAAGATGATAAACATAACTCTCCAAAATGGAAGTGTTGTTATTCCTCCCCAGATTGCCCTTTTAAAAGCTCTATAGAAATCGATGAATTCTCCTGGATACATTCTTGTTGAAACTATTTTTGTATTATCGAAGAAGTAAAGCTTCTCTTCCTTTTCCTTACAAAGTTTAGCTAATGCAACATCTTCAACAAGTGAGGAACTTATAGCTAGATGACCACCTAATTTCTCATAACCAGTTCGAGAAAACATCATATACTGACCACATGCCATAAATGCAGATTCATCAAATGGATTGTTAATTTTATCCAATGGTCCCCCACCAATAAAACTTAGGAAGTACATAAAACCCACTAAATATTCAAACCATTTCTCTGCTTTTTGATAAGGAAATAAGGATAACAGTGTTGTATTTGTTGAAAGGAGATGCTCAACGGTAAATTTCAATGACTTTGGAGTATGCTCAGTATCTGCATCAGTAAACAAAAGAACTTCGCCTTTCGAGGCTTTGTATCCAACATGGCATCCGTAGGATTTTCCTACCCAGCCTGTAGGTAAATTTTCATCAATAATTACGTTGACACCATATTCTTTTGCAATATCTGAGGTTCTATCTTTTGATCCTCCGTCAACTACAATTATTTCTAGATTAGGATAGTCTAGAGCTGTTAAACTTTTCAAACATTTACTAATATTGTTTTCTTCCTCTAAAGTTGGAACAATAACACTTACAAAAGGCAATTCATAATCATGTAGATTGAGATATTGCCAACCATTTCGGCTATTTTTTATAATATTGGCTAAATAG
>BPTM01000056.1 GCA_023705945.1 Candidatus Heimdallarchaeota archaeon | reverse complement strand
ACTGGCGTTTTTCTTGGGTCCTCTTTCATATTATTGAAACAGCTGACTTTTATTCAAGAGATACTCCAGATACAATGAAATGGGGGGACAAAGCAGGATTTGACTGGGAAAAGAATTCTAAAGATGAAATAGCAGAAAAGAAGCTTACTATTACAAAGAATATGTTAAGGGAATATAGCAAAGATATAGAACAAAGGATAGAACAATTTCTTAATGATGTTTCTGATGAGGAACTATTAAAAAAAGATGACTTTCATTGGTTTGACTCCATTTTAGGGAAACTGGTTTACATGCTTCGTCACAATGCTTTTCACATAGGCGAGCTAGCGAGAATTCTTCGAGGATGGGAAGGCAAAAGATTCAAATGGTAAGAAGAAAAACTATTAATTTACCTAACTATTTCCTCACATAATGTCAAAACAAGAAAGGATAGATAAGCATCTTGTGTCAGAATTTGAAAAAATAGCAAAAGGACAATACTTTAAAACTTCTGATGGTGCTGAAGTAAAGATATTAACAACAAAAGCACCAAAGGAGACATCTATTGGTTACACATTATTGCTCATCCCAGGTTGGGGATCTGTTATTCTTGGATGGGATCAATTACTAATGGAAGTAATCAATGATCTTGATATACTATATATCGAATCAAGAGAAAAAGGTTCCTTCCGTCTCAGTGAAAATAAAACTGTAAATAACATCAGTAGACTTGCCTTAGACGTTAAGGAAATTGTTGAACACCTAAAAATTGATCAAGATAGACTCGTTACACTCACTTCTTCTTTCAGTACTCTGACTATTGCTGATTTATTAGGCACAAAGAAAATCAAACCCACTTTGAACGTGTTAATTGGTCCTGTTTATCAACTTAACATGCCATTTATGACTAGATATCTAATGCATATTGTTCCTAACTTCGTAGTCAATTGGACAAAACCCATTTGGAGATGGTGGTTACTAAAATTTAAGAGTGAAGATCCAGTTCAAGCTGCAAAATATTTTCAAGTTCTGGAAGAATCAGACTTCAAGAAATGGAGAGCTGTAGCAAAACGGGTATGTTTCACTAAAGTCTGGGATTTGTATAAACAAATAGATGACACTAGGGTTGTAATTATAGGTATGGAGACAGATAAAATGCATACTGTTGAATTAGCTAAGAGCATTTTAGCAGTAATTCCCAATGCAAAATACATTGACATGAAAACCAACAGAGCAACACATTCAAGTGAAATGATAGAAGTTATTAGAAAACTGCTAACATAGTTGTAGTTACACTTTTTTTGCTCTTTTAATCTAACATTTTTATTCAAGTAAGTAAACATGTTTCTAAATACAATAATTATAGGCAAGATTTTAATGAATACTGAAATATATTTTGAGAAAGATGGTGATTTATCTTTCTTACAAAACCGAGATATAGCTATTATTGGATACGGTAACCAAGGGAAAGCTCAGGCTCTCAATTTGAGAGATTCAGGTTGTAAAGTTATCATTGGTAATCAAGACGATGATTATAAATTGCGAGCAAAGAAGGATGGGTTTGAAACTTTCTCAATTGCAGAATCTGTTTCCCAAGCTGAAATTATCTTTCTCTTAATTCCAGATGAAATTATGAAAGGAGTCTTTGAGAAACAAATATTACCAAATTTAGGGGAAAATAAAGTTCTAGTTTTTGCCTCTGGTTATAACATAGGTTTCAAGATAATAGATCCTCCAGAACAGACAGATGTTTTACTAATAGCTCCTCGAATGATAGGTGCAGGTGTAAGAGAAAATTATTTGCTGGGAAAAGGTTTTTACAGTTTTATTTCAATTGAACAGGATGCATCTGGAAAAGCAAAACACATACTTCTAGCGTTATGTAAAGCCTTGGGAACACTCAAAAAAGGTGCTGTGTTTTTATCTTTTAAACAAGAAGCTGTTTTAGATTTATTCAATGAACAGGCTTTTGGTCCAGCTTTTGGCAGAGTTTTGTTAAGTTCCATCTATACTCTTATTGATGCAGGTTACTCTGAAGAAGCCGTTCTGATTGAGATGATTCTTTCAGGAGAAATGGAATATGTTTATCAGAAATTCAGCAAAATCGGTATGGTCAAACAATTGGACTTACATTCTCATACAAGTCAATATGGAGCTATTACCCGAGGGATTAAATTCACTAGCCTTCCACTCAAGAAAAAATTTAGTGAAATTCTAGAAAATATCGAATCAGGTGGGTTTACAGAAGAATGGGAGAAAGACATCAACAAACTTAAATTAAAATTTCTCAAGTTCTTTGCAACTCGAACAAGGATTAATAAAATAGAGAAAAATGTAAGAAAAAACTTGCAAAAGAAAGAATATGATATTTTTGATCAACCTATGCCCTCGAAAGAGGATGTGAGGAAAGCAGAAATTATAAAAAAAGAGTTGGATGATTTTGAAGAATACATGAATGAGTTCTAGAATTCTTGTTTTCTTTCAGCAATATATCTATAAACAGAATCATAAGCTTTTTTCTCTATTTCCTTTAGTAATTCACTCTCACCAGTTTTTAAGAAATCAGTAACATAGGGTAGTATAACTGGTTTTTCAACGAGTTTTACAATCTCCTCCTCGTCCATCTTTCCAATATCATTCTGATAACTAATGAAAAACTGCGCAGTATCATTTAGTGCATTTAATTCTATTCGTGAGGTTTTTGTGTAGAAGTTCTTCAGATACTGTATCCTGTGAAGAATTTCAGATAACCGTAGATTCTTTTCAAATCTTCCTTCTGGAACATATCTTTCCGAGGAATACCCTAAACCCAGCTCATATCCCAGTTTATACCCCTTTGTTTCGGACCATATCAAACCCATTTCTTTGAATTTTTCTCTGTCCAGATTGCCATATTTATCTTTATTTCCGTATAATACCTCATACTTTGGATAAATATCTGGAAAATGTTCAGAAAGGGTTTGCATGAATTCGTTCTTATTTCTACCTGGTTTTAGTGTTAAACCGAAACAATAAACAAATTCAGCGCCAACTTCTTTTGCAGTTCTATATATTGCATTCATGTTTTCATCGGTGTCACCTATGAAAGGTAAAGTGGGATAGAAGTAGACTCCGGAGTGGATACCTTCTTCACGTAATTTTTCAATTGCTTCAAACCTTTCCTGAGATGTACTTGCATTGGGTTCGAAAATTTCTTGTTTCTTCTCGTCAGCTAATGTTATCGTAAAACAAGCAGACACATAACTATCCTCATTTATCTTTTTTAAAAGGTCAAGATCTCGCAAAATTAAATCGCTTTTAGTAAGGAAGAATACAGGAAACTTGTAATCATAAGCAATTTCTAAAAGCTTTCTTGTCATTTTGACTTCCTTTTCAACTGGTTGATATACGTCACATACTCCCCCTCCAATAAAAATAACAAACTTTCCTTTATGCTTAGTATCAGCTGATTCTCGTAAATCTGGAAAATAATCAACTAATGAATTGGTCTTCTTTCTATTAATTGGAAAAAAACCATTCTTCTTAAGATATTCTTCTAACAATTGAGGTGCATTCTTTTTTACGCGAATTCGGTTAGCAAAATCATCATGCATATAGTATCCTTCAGATTTACCATCACAGTATTTACAATCGTGATAGCATCCCTGGTATGGGTTCAAGTACATTTCCGACCAGGAAAATAAGGAAGTTCTTGATTTTCTTATGAGTGATTTTGCCTCATACTCTTCAACAATCATTTTATACACAAGTTGAGCTTTTTAATATGTCTCCTTTTTAGTATAAAAATATGATTTCAACTCATTAATTTGTTAGTTTTACAAAATTACTTTTCTTTTTATATCCAAAACCAATTTTTAGCTTAACTAGTATTAAATACACGTTAAGAATTTAAACTTAAAGAGTGTTAGATTATGGTTTCTAAACCCACAGTAAAGGTATCTGTTCGAAACATGATTTCATATGTCCTTCGAAAGGGAGACATCTCTGTAGGGTATTTCCAGCGTTCTCGATTAGCGGAAGGAACAAAGGGTCATCAGTATGTTCAAAAGAAGAGAGGATCCAGGTATAGAAAAGAAGTATCTGTGAAAGAATTAATCGAGAGAGACAAATGCATATTACATTTAGGAGGGAGAATTGACGGAATTTTTGAGGAAAATGGACAAACATTTCTTGAAGAAATAAAGACCACTCAAAGAACTTTGTCAAGCATAAAAGAAAAAGCAAATGAGAGCTATTGGGCTCAAGCAATCTGCTATGGATACATTTATGCTAAACAAAATCATCTAGAAACCATTAACATACAACTCACTTACTTCAATTTAGACACAAAGAAAACTAAATCCTTCATTAAACCATATAAACAAGATGAACTTAAAACAAAATGCCTAGATTTAGTTGACAAATACCTAGGGTGGGCATTTGCTGTTTACAAGTGGCTTGAAACTAGGAACAAGAGTATAAAGATAGTAAAATTTCCATTTCCTTCATATAGGAAAGGTCAAGATAAGATGGTCAAAGTAACAAATGAAGTGCTGAAAAATCAACAGAAACTCTTCTGCCAGGCACCAACAGGTATAGGTAAAACCATAGCAGTTCTTTATCCTGCGATTAAATCTTTAAACAATGGTTTAGATTCCAAAATATTCTATCTTACAGCTAAAACTACTACACGTTTCATAGCTGAAGAAACATTAGACATTTTGAGGAAAAAGTCACTAAAACTCAAATCAGTAACAATAACTGCTAAAGCGAAAATATGTTTTAAAGAGAAAGATAATTGTGACCCAGTGTATTGTGAGTATGCACAAGGGCATTTTGATCGAGTAAACAATGCTATCAAGGACATCTATACTCAAGATTCTTTTACAAGAGAAAAAATCGAGAAATATGCAAAGAAGTATCAAGTATGCCCTTTTGAATTTTCTTTGGATTTAGCATTATGGAGTGATTGCATCATATGCGATTACAATTATGCTTTTGATCCTCGAGTTTATCTCAGGAGGTTTTTTATGGAGGAAAAGGGCGATTTTACATTTCTAATTGATGAAGCACATAATCTAGTTGGCAGATCAAGAGAAATGTTTTCAGCAGATTTAGAGAAAAAACCAATTCTAAACCTGAGAAGAGCAACAAAAACAGCGGTTCCAAAATTATCGTCTTTGCTAAACAAACTGAATCAACATATGATTGCGGCAAGAAAAATGTGCGATGAAAATGGCTCTTATTCTCATGTTCAGAAATCACTTCCTTCTAAAGAGTTCATAGCTGATTTGAGGAATTTTTGTCGTAAAGCTGAGGAATGGTTAGAATTAAACATTGTTTCTAGCTTTCGTGACAGATTACTAGAGTTCTATTTTGAGGCAAGAAACTTCATGAGAGTTGTAGAGGATTATGATCAAAGATTCTTAACCTATTTCAAGAAGTACAAAAACAATGTAAGGATTAAGCTTTACTGTCTAGATCCATCAAAATTACTGCAAGAAGCATTAAAAAGAGGGAAAAGTGCAATATTCTTCTCTGCTACACTAACACCTACAAGTTATTTCCAGGAGCTACTTGGTGGAGATACAAATTCAGCTAAGTTACTACTAAATTCACCTTTCCCTAGAGAAAATCTTGGAGTATACTTAGCAGATTATATTTCAACTAAATATAGAATGAGAGAATATTCATATGAAGAAATAGCAAAACTTCTAGAGGAAGTAACAAAGAGTAAAACGGGTAATTTCTTGATGTTTTTCCCTTCTTATGCCTATTTGGAAGAAGTTTACCAGCTTTTCCTTAAACTTAATGTAAAAGCGAGGATTATAAAACAATCACCTAGAATGACTGAAAGCGAAAGAGAGAGTTTCCTTGATGAATTCTCTAAATTTGGTAAAAAAACCTTGGTCGGATTTGTTGTTATGGGAGGGATTTTTAGTGAAGGAATAGATCTTATTGGTGAAAAACTTTCCGGAGCTGTGATAGTGGGGGTTGGGTTACCTAAAGTAGGCCTAGAACAAGATCTTCTGAAGGAATACTTTGACAAGAAAAATGGGAAGGGGTTTCTTTTTGCTTATACTTACCCAGGTATGAACAGGGTTCTACAAGCAATTGGAAGAGTAATCCGAACAGAAACTGATAGAGGAGTAGTGTTGTTAATTGGTGACAGATATTCCTCTAACACATATGTGAAGCTAATTCCAAAACATTGGGGTATCATTCCAAGAATCTCAGGTAAAGAAGATCTAGCGAGAACGATGAAGCGTTTTTGGAAATAAATAAATTAAAAAGAAGAAGAGTTTACAATTCTCCTTGTAAATAACTGGATATAGTCTCCATTTGACCAGCTTTGATGATCTGCTTGATTAAGATTTCAAAAGGTTGTTCTACATTATCATTAAATTTAGCAGAAGTTTCAATGTATGGAACATCAAAACCACTCCATAAGCTTAATTCTTGAGCATAATTTTCTCCGTATTCACTTGGAATGGTTTTGTACAAGGATCCTCTCAAATCAGATTTATTTCCAATTAAAATCATTGGAACCTTTTTCATCTTATTATTTTTTAGCAGTTCTATAATCCACTGTGGAATATTTTCATAGGTGTCTTTTCTTGTAAGATCGAACACAAGTAAAGCGCCCTTTGTCCCTCGATAAAATCCTTCCCTTACAGCTTTAAAGCGTGGTTGTCCCGCAAGATCCCAAATAATCATATTGATATTTAGATCCCCTACGTTCATGGTCTTAGTAGCAAAGTCAGAGCCTAACGTAAGACTATAACTTCCCTCGAAAGTCTCACCTAAATAAGAACGACGTATGGATGTTTTTCCTACAGCTCCATCACCGATTAAGGTGATTTTGTATGTTTTATCGATTTTCATTTTTATCAATCAAATGAGTCTAATACTAAGTGACTCATTCATCAGTTATAATCGTTTTGATTATGTGATTTATCATTAGACATGCTCATAACATATAACAAACAAATAGAGTATGGAATATGCTTTTACATCTTTTAGTTCCCGACAAAAACTCTTGAACAGAAAGAATGCTTAAAAGAACAATAAATAGCGAGTTAATAGTTCTGCATTACACAACAATTAACCCGAGATTAAAACAAATAGATATTTATGATACTAAAGGTTTATTTCCTTTTTTGTAATCGCTTTAACAATAGTTCTTTTCTAAACTCTTTACCATGAGACTGATAAAATAGTTCAACTCCATCGTCCAGAAGTTTTTCCCAGCTTTGAAAAACATCTTCAAGATTTTCAGCAACAAAAGGAAAATCCGTTTTACTTCTCAGAGGAAATCCATGAGTTAAATCACCAATGAAAGCTATTTTAGAATTTAAAACCACAGATATAGAACCATTTGTATGACCTGGAGTGTGAAGAATTTTTCCATTTATTCCATGTTCTTCTAGTGAATAGTTATCGTTAATGGCAATATCTGGCATAATAGGAGTAACGGATATTTTTCTCATTCTTTTTCCCATCAATTTTTCAAGAATTTTTCCCCACTTTGTGTGCAGTTTTATTTCTCCACTCTTTCCTGTTCTCAGCATTTCTTGATCATTCTCATGAACAATAATTTTTGCATTGGTTTTCTCAATAATTTTCGCAAGGCTACCAAAATGGTCAAAATGTCCATGAGTTACAATCACTAGCTTAATCTCTTCAGGAGCGATTTTCTTCTTTTTTAGAAAATTCCACAATTTTTGTTCTTTGTTAGGGTAACCTGCGTCTATCAGAACATATCCAGTTTCAGCTTTAATTAAAAAACTCTTCATAAATCCTAATCTAATTGTGAAGATATCATTCATTCCGTATCACTTGTAATTTTCTTGGTAATATATTAAAACCTAGAGATTGATTTAAGCATAAAATCTGTTCAGCAGTTATATTTTAATATTCATTTCAAGTATAACTTGTTTATGAATACATTTGAATTACCACTAAAACATGTCACTGTTCTGACAGATGGGGCTATTCTAACTCACATAGGAAGGATAGAGCTTGCTAAAGGTGAACAGATTGTCACTTTGACAAAGCTATCAGAGTATTTAGATAGTGATTCTGTTAGAGTGAAAGGGAAAGGAAAAATTACTCTTATCGACGTGGCTCCTCGTTTAGAATATATTGAAATTGAGGATAAAGACGTCTGTGAAGTTGAACTCAAAATTAAGAAAATTGAGAAAAAAATTGTTGCTAAAGAAAGAGAGAAGAGTGTTATTGAGATTTCAATGAGTACTCTAGATGAAACAATTCAGGAGATAGGAAGAGGATTTGGAGAATGGGGCCTTAGAAAGGGCCTTACAGCTGCTGATTTTGACAGTTACTATGCTTATTACCAAAAAGGGGCTAGAGAAGAAAAAGCTAAAGAAATAAAGATTGAAAATGAGATTGAAGATTTACACGAAGAAGTCAAAATTCTCAGAGCAAAAAAAAATCAACTTTCACATTCAGATTCTCAATATTATGAGGTCGACATTACCCTAGATGTCCAAACAGCTGGTTCAATTGAATTAGAAGTTGGTTACTCAATTAATCAAGCTAGATGGGATCCTTTGTACATAGTTGATCTTCTAAAAGAAACAGCTTCCGTTCAAAGATTGGCAAAGATATACAACTTCAGTGGATTTGACTGGAAAAATGTTAATATAATTGTAACAACAGGAACAAGAAAACCAATTTCAATAGACACAGTATCTCCTTTCTATCTAAGACTTGCGCCATTATATGTTCCAAAAAGAAAGAAGATGTCAAGAGCTGTTGGGGGTGCTGCTATGAAATCTAAGATGGCTTTAGATGATTTTGCAGAAATGGAAGAAGCACCAGCTCCTATGGGGGCACCGGCTCCCGTTGCAGAAGCTCCTGCAATGGTTTATCAAGAAGGTGAAATATCAATATCACAAACAGGTCATCAAAGGTTTGAATTAAGTGGGAAACACGCTATACCATCCAGTAATATCCCCAAAACTTTACACTTAGATCACTTTGATCTTAAATTGGAAAAATCCTATTACTGGAGTTCAACTCAACCAAAGCTTATTATGACTCATGAACTTGAAAACGATCAATATTTCTTGTTACCTGGAAATGCTAAAGTGTTCATAGATGGTGAGTATATCAGCCAAAGTTATCTTGATACAATTCATCCTAAAGAGAAATTTACACTCGGAATCATTGAAAGTTATGACCTTAAAATTGATAAGAAACTAGTCCATCGAGAGGTTCAAAAGAAAGGTTTGATTAAAGGTAAACGAGAGATGGACTTTGGATATGAGATTAAGATTCAGAATCAAGTAGAAACTATCTGTAAACTCAAATTAATCGATAGATTCCCACATTCACTAGATGAAAACATTGACGTTGAAATCAATGATCTGAATATAGAACCTTTAGAGAAGAATCAAGGAGTTTATGAGTGGGAGTTTGAGCTCAAGAAAGAAGAGGAAATAAAAATAATCTTTGATTATAGCGTGAGATATCCTCCAGATAGAAAACTTCAACCTCCTCTTTAATATTTATTTTTTCTTTTTTATGTATCCTTTTTTTAGAATGTTACGTATCCCTACAATAAAATTAATAATGAATTAATAACAAACTTCCTCAAATGCCCAATGCAGTTCGCAAAGTTAACCTTGAATCTTGTCTTGTTGAAGATGGAATTTATGCAATAGAAGATCTCTGCATTGATTATTTTAAGAAATGTGATTTTAATGCAGATTATAAACTCGATGCTGTTTGTGCAGCTGGTTTAGTGAAACTTTTCTGTGGTTATTTCAAAGGCAAATATGGGATTATTGAGATAGAAGGCGTTGGTTTGTATCCTGGAGAGTTAGAAGATATTCAAAATAACCTAATAGGAACACTCCAAGAAAAAGTAAAAGCTATCCCTAGACAACAAGGTTTAGAGATTTTTAATTTTGAAATCAGCGATGGAAGGGTGGTATTGCGATTTTACGCCTGTAGATCTAATCGCGAAAAATTTTCTGAGAGAGAGGATATTACAAGATCTGTCTACCAACTAGCACCTGCACTGGAATTTGTTGCAAATTACTTGATAAGGAGAACTGTAGGAAAATAGACTAAAGCGAGATTAATGCTTCTTTTGCCTCTTTTCCACTCATATATTCAATGTCAATTCGTCCGATTGTTATTTTTGTGATAGATTGCTGAGTTAATTGTTTATCAATTAGTACATCTGGATTTTCATCTAATTTGTGTACCATATTAGTCAAAATTTCTTTCTTTTCCTCAAAATCGTTAACAAATGTCACTTTGCCTTTAAACTGTGTAGTAGCATAGAGATGATCGCAAGAGCCTTGAATATAACCTTTATCAACAATTGCTTGTCCCCAAACTACATCGTTTTCTTTCAAGTAATCTATCTTCTTCCCTTCGCTTGCACAGTGGAAATAAATGCAATTTCTATCTGGATCATAACCATGACTTAAGCTTACAAGATAGGGTTGATTATCTTTACATAACGCAATTGTTACGTAAGCAACTTCTGATAGAATTTTTTTCATTACTTTTTCTTCAGTAATTGCTTTTTCTTTTCTTCTTATTCCTCGCATGGATGCTTCTAGAATTTGTAAAATAAAAATTTAGTGCACTAATGAAAGAAGAAGGAAAAAAAGAAAAAGAGAAATAGAGAAAATTTACTCTGAAATGGGGAAATACAAATCAAAATCTAATTCTGATCCATCTGAAATAGTTGGATCTTTACTGTGCTCTAAGCATTGATTTTTCCCAAATTTGTATTTCTTACTTTCTTTCACCCATCTATAGAGATCTTTCCATGTTTCACCTAATGTATGGACACCTATGCAGCTTGTAACAACGTATAAGCCACCTGGAACTTCCTTAACTGTGATATTCTCTTCTTCTTCAAAATCATCATCTATAGTGATCCAGAATTCATAGCCGTAAGGGTTTTCTTCGTTGACGATAAAATCCCCTTTTTCTTTATCATACTTAGGATCAGGATTATTGAATCCGTAAACCCTGTGTTTTTCTGGATTTTTGAGCATACCTTTCGAATTAGCCCAGGAGCTTAATTCTGCAGATGCTTTTGTTTCTGGATCTCCCAAGAATGTTCCCATTGCATGGAATGAAACAACTCTAAGAGGAGGTAATTTAACGATTCGATATTTGTCAGTGTTTTCCATTTTTTGTTCACCAATTGTGTATGTATATTTGCTTATGATTCCTTCATAACGCAATCTTAGGGTTTCAAGTCTTTCCTGTTCTCGCACCTTCATGTCAAGAAATGATTTAGCTGAAGAATTGATTATATCTTCCCCATCAAAGGATATTCTATACACACCTCGTTCCATTTTTTCTACCAAACCACTCTCAACTAGTTGAATTAGATGGTTTGCCAAAGATGTCTTAGGTATATCCATTGCTTGTTGTAAATCCTTGAACTCCATTTCCTCAGAGATTAATCTTGCAAGTATCTCTAGTCTTGTAGGATGATCCAAGCATTTGAATAAATCAGCTAGATCATTTAGAGATTCTAAGATAAACATTTTCAGAGATTCTTTTGAACTGAACAACTTTTTACCCATTTTCTATCCTCATACAGTTTTAATAAGCTAATTCGGAGAATTGATGAATACTGGAATACGTGAACAAATTAACTATTTGAATATTTAAAACATTTTGCTGATAGTTCCAATAGACATTTTTCCAAAAAAGTTAAATATACCTTTCAATAAATGGTATAATTAGAGCATAGTAAATAGAATAAAATAGCGTGAGGAAAATGAAGGAGAAAAAAATAAAACTTGAGAAAGTTAAAAAGAAATATTTGAGAAAACTCTCTGTTGAATTGATTAAAAGAGGAGTGACCAATGAACAAATAAAATCAACTTTGGAAGATGTTTCTTTCAGTCTCGATGAGTATACAACCGAGTTTAAACCGAAGAATCTTGAGGAATTAGCAAATCAATTTGGTTCGCCAGTAGATTTCTGCGATAATAATTCACTAATCCGATCAAAAGTTGGTTCGGTAGGACAAATTTCTCTAATCACCCTAATGATCTGTTCAGTTCTAGTTGTGCCAATATTGGTAATCTATAATCTCTATTCCGTTTATTTGCTACCAAGGGCAATACCTACCACAGTCCTCACTCCAAATACATTCTTTTTGGGGGTTAATGGAGTAAATAGTGGATATGGGATTATTGGAACAATTTTTGGTCTAAATGTCTTCATTTGGATGCTTTACCAGTTTTATAAAGACAAATTCTCACAAAACGACATTAGAGAGGCAATCAAAGGAGTTATACTTGTACTATATTGGTTTTTGGTTGTATTTTGTTTCTCGCTCATACTTCATAGTTATATTAGCCATTATGTGATTATTGCAGATATGTGGAATCAAGATATGCAGTTAATTATCCTTGAAGGCATGTTTAGGTGGGTCGCTCTAGAGAGCGTTCTTCTAATTACAGCTATATTCTATACTAACAAATACAGAAAACAATATCACAAAATGAACAATGTAAAACAAGAAAGCTATCTCACAGATAGAATTGGGATGCTTGTTGTTGTCTTCATTTTAACAGGATTCATATCAGGTGGTCCTGGTATGGGATTGTTAGTTATTGCAATTGGTATAGTAGTTTTCTTTCTCACAAAATTCACAGGTAAAGCATTGTTTTTAGGATTTTTAGCAATTCTTTTACAATTGGGGGCTTATATAAGTAGGATATTTGACTCTGGGGAGTCCAGCTTTTTCTATAGATTATGGATTGTTTTTGGATTCCAAAACCATATAACCTATTTCTGGGATGATGATCCCATGTGGTTCTTTATAATAGTAGTTTTCTGCTTATTAATGATAGGATTAATATTCAGCATAAAAAATCTTAAGAAAAACAAACGTAAGATTTTTCCACATTTTAAGGTTCCAAAGGGGAAAACAGCTCTGGTTTCTATTTTCTTAGTTGTTCTCACATTAGTAGCAGTACTAGGAACACAGCCTCAAAAAGTCTCATATCTAACGGACTATAATTTAAACTTAGAAGAAACACATTTTGAATTTGACCAATCTTTCAGATTCCTTAGAAAGGGTAAAGTATCTATATCGATTTACACATATATAGAAGAAACTATTTATTTGCAATACTATAATGGTACTGTTGTAGAAGAAACTAGTCATCTATCTGGTAGTTGGTATCTAATTTGGACCCTTGAAGGATCAGTATTTGGAACATTCAGAATTGAAGGTAATTTTGATAACTACACAACACCAAGTTATTCAAATGATAGAAATAATGTGTCTATTCAGTTTATTTCCTTAGATATTGAAGGACCAGGTGTTCTAAAATATCATTTAAACCTTATCCCAAATAATCTGACTCTAACAACACCTTATCTTCAATTGCAATACTCATCCATGGTTCCATGGTTACCTAACTGGTATGATGTTGTAATACTGGTATGTGTAATCTTCTTTTCATTCTTTAAATGGGATGAAAAGGTGCTTCAACCCAAAACAACATTGAAGAAAGGAGAGGATTAAATGTTTGCAGATGGGCACGATGAAGAAATTCTCTTAAAAAAATGGAGAGCACAATTGTCTAAAGGTGTATTAGAATTCCTCGTGCTCATCTTGCTACAAAAGGAAAGATATGGTTGGGATATCTTACATTTAGTCAGATCTTTGTTACCTTTAACCGAACCTCCTTTAACAGATGGAACAATTTACAATGTCTTGACAAGATTAAAACGAAAAAGTTTGGTAACTTATCAAAATAAAACTGTTGGGGGAAGAGTTAGGACGTATTATAGTCTTTCTGAAAAAGGCCAAGAACTGCTTCAAGTTATGAAAAAAGATTGGGAACAGTTATTCGCCTCTATCTCTGAAGCTGGGGAACTATCTGAAAAATAAATTAATAGTTCGAGTGTTCAGTTCGTTCAATTATTTCATTCTGAAGAGTTTCTCCAAGATTAACGAAATAATCACTGTATCCCGCTACACGAACAATCAGATTTCTATATTCTTCTGGGTTTTTCTGAGCTTTCCGTAATGTTTCAGCTGATACTACATTGAATTGAATATGATGACCATCCATCTTAAAATACGCTCTTATTAAGTGAAGTAATTTCTTTAAACTATCTTCATCTTCTAGAAAAGTTGGGGTAAATTTCTGGTTTAACAATGTTCCCCCAGTTCGTAAGTGGTCTATCTTCGATGCTGACTTGATAACTCCAGTTGGGCCCTTTGTATCCATTCCCTGAACTGGAGAAACTCCTTCAGATAATGGTTGATATTCTTTTCTACCGTCAGGAGTTGCTTTTAAAACACTTCCAAAATAAATATGAACAGTTGTTGGGAGAAGATTTATTCGATGGTATCCACCTTTGGTATTAGGTCTTCCATTCACTGCACTGTAATAGTTCTCAAATACCCTACGCATTATTTCGTCAGCATAATCATCATCATTACCGTACTTTGGCGTCTCTCTTAGTAACTTCCACCTTAGTTCTTCATTATTTGCAAAATTCTCATCCATACTGTCAAGAAGTTCTCTCATAGAGATGATTTTATTGTCAAAAACATTGTATTTTATTGAAGATAATGAGTCTGTTATGCTACCTAACCCAACACCTTGTATGTAGGATGTATTGTATCTTGCTCCCCCATTATTGTAGTCTCTACAATTCGTTATACAATCATCAATTAGAATAGACATGAACGGGGACGGAAGGTTTTGAGCCCATAGTTGTTCAATAATATTGTTTCCTTTGATTTTAATGTTTATAAAATAAATTAACTGTCGAGTAAATGCGTTAAATAGATCATCAAAATCCTTGAAATTTTCTGGATCACCAGTTTCGATCCCTATGGTTTTTTCAGTTCTGGGATCAATTCCATCATTAAGAGTTATTTCCAGAACCTTCATTAGGTTGAGATATCCTGTTAAGATGTAAGCTTCTTTACCAAATGCACCTGTTTCAACACACCCACTAGCTCCTCCATTTCTTGCATCGATTAAGGATTTACCTTGGTTTAGCATTTCTTGAATGATTGCATTTGTATTGAAAATTGATGGTTGGCCAAAACCTGTTTTTACAATCTTTAATGCTCTATCAAGGAACTTGTCTGGAGTTTTACTGCTGATTTGCACCATAGAACTAGGTTGTAGAATTCTCATTTCCTCAATTACATCAAGTAGAATATAGGATAACTCATTTACTGCATCTGAACCATCTTCTTTTACACCACCTAGATTAATCAAACAGAAATCTGTATAAGTATTACTTTCTTCAGCAGTAACACCTACTTTGGGTGGTGCTGGTTGATTGTTGAATTTTATCCAGAAACATTGTAGTAATTCGATGATTTCTTCTTCAGTCAGTAGTCCCTCCTCTAAATCCTTCTTATAGAATGGATAAAGATTCTGATCGAGTCTTCCAGGATTAAAGGAATCCCAAGTATTCAGTTCTGTAATAACCCCTAGATGAATGAACCAGTAATGTTGTAAAGCTTCCCACATGTTTGTTGGAGCGTTTAAAGGAACATTCATACACACCTTAGCTATTGTTAGTAGTTCATCCTTTCGTTGAGCATTTTGTTCTTTTTGAGCAAGTTCTCTTGCATATTCTGAACATCTGGTTGCATAAGCCATGATTGCATTTGCTGAAATTAACATAGCATTTAGCTCTTCTTTTTTATTTAATGCCTCGGGATCGGTGTAGAAGTCAATTAGATTTAAACTGTCTTTGATTTCTCGTATGAAATCCAACATTCCTTTAGAGAATATTTTCTTACCAGCAACTGTATGACCTGGAGCTCTTTGTTCCATGAATTCTGTGAAAACACCCGCTTCATAAGCATCTTTCCACTCATTATCAACATTTGCAAAAATCTTGTCACGAATCGTTCTTCCATTCCAAAAGGGAAGTATCAAATCTTTAGTGAGTTTCCTGGTTTGTTCATCAACAGAGAAAGAAATTTTAGAACGTGAGTTTAAAATTTCTAAATCATTTAGGGTGTGAGTACATATTTCAGGATATGTGGGTGTTGCAACTGGTCTAGGTCCTCTTTCACCTACAATCAATTCTCCATCGTTAATGCATAATTCTTTATTTTCTAGAATGTATTT
>BPTM01000055.1 GCA_023705945.1 Candidatus Heimdallarchaeota archaeon | reverse complement strand
TGGACAGGGATTAAATTTTTGAGTTTGATAGGTTTCATACCAGTCAAGAATTTTACTATTCTCTGAATAGAGATTTCTAGCTACATAATCAAGATTTATGGGAGAAGGTTTCGGCAATCCAGAAGGTATTGTCACTTCCTCTGCACATTTTCACTGAAATCTCTGAATACGCTCTTGAGATTATGAGTCAAAATGGTATTGATTATGTTTATCAGCTACTCTTTATTCATGATGCAGATATAACTGATCCCTTATTATTCAGAACTGTATCAACCTATTCTTCAAAGATAATTGAGATGAGAGCATTTCATTACTTTTCTAAGCTTCCCGCTTCAGTATATAATTCAAACTATTTCAAAAGAATATTGAAAGATACTGACAACAAATCTCTCTCAGATGTTATTACAGATGAAAAGATTATCAAAGATTTAGTCGCAAAAGATAAACAATATTTATTCGAAAACTATAACTTAACTATCATTCGTTCAATTCTCGAACTGCCTCTTAGAATTACTCCTTACTTTACACGAATAAAGAAAGTTAGAAGGGAAGAATATAAGAACACTAAAATCGGTGATGTTTTTGATATTGATTTAGAAGAACATTCTGCTCTCTCCTCTTTCTACTCTAGATTATATGAAGAAAACTCCTTCAATAAATTAATCTCACAATTAACTATCCCAATATCTTCAATGGGATTACCTCGTGAACTTGCTTTAAAATTGAGCAAATCATCTATCGGTACATTAATAGATTTTTATTCCACTCCTGAGAAACAAGTTTCTGAAATCACCGGTTTTTCGCAGAAGAACATTCGAGAAATAAAAGATAGATTAACATATTCAAACATTGTTTCTTTCCGAGTTTCACAAGCTCATAAAATAAAACCTTCTTCCTTAGTATCAGAAAAACAGATTTTCGACCTTATGGGGAAATCGATATCGGATATAGAATCTCTCTTTTACTCTGCAGATCATTTAGGAATCTCAAAAATCCTCCCTCATGAAAATTATAAGAAGATTAAGGAAATTCTATCGGGTTCTATAAGATTTGTAGGATTTCTCTCATTTGATGAAATAAGAAGATTGGAGTATCACAATATTAATTCAATAATTGATTTTGCTCTACTCTCTAAAAAAGATCTCTTCACTATTACACAGAACCCTATTTACAATGAATTTCATGTTCTAGATTTGATATCCTTTGATGAGTTATCTGAAAAAAGGATTCAAGCTGCTATACCTCTCTCATTGTGCCCCTCGATAGAAGAGGATTACTTAGAGAAAATAAAAGAAATTGGAATAAACTCCATTCAAGATTTTATCTCGAGAATGACAGAAATTAGAGAATCTCATCCTCATCTAGTAAAATTAGATATCTTCCGAGAAGTGCAAATGTATCTCTCTTCTGTAACTTATATTGGACTTCCTAATGAAAGTGTCCAGAAACTAATTTACTCAGGCGTTGGAGATATCTTATCATTCATAACTGAAGATCCTTCAACTATCTCTCTGATTCTTGGAATTAGTGAAAAACAAGTTGAGAAATATGTCAAACTTGCAGTTCCAAATAATTTGGTTACAGAAGTAGATAACAAAGGTGTTCTTCTTACAGAATTTTTTGGATTATCTAAAGGAAGAAGAAATTCCTTACTTAAATCTGGTAAAGAAACAGTTCAAGATCTGTTTAGTTCTCATTATCAAGCTTATTCTCAATCTAAAATCTCTGATGTGTTGATGAGTGAATTTATTGAAAGCTGTAATATGTCACTATACAGAATCGAAGAAATTGAGCCAGAAATTAAAGCTAACCTCTCAAAGAGTGGAATAACAAGAATTATTGACTTATTCTGCAGTACTGATACAGAATTAAAGAAAGCTCTTGATGGTAAACTCCCCAAAGAATTAAAGCAAATTAGAAAAGGTCAGTTTACCTTAACAAAAGGAATTCCACTTATTTTGAATGAACCCTTACAGGATATTATTAGAGAACTTAATATCGAACCCTCCAACAAGAAGGTTGAGGACATGTTTGGTTTTGTACCTGAATTTCTGCTTCAATTTACAGAATCTGAGAAGATTGAGAAAGATAAGAATTTAGCTTTCCTTGAACAGATAGTTAGTTTCTTGAGTCTTAATATCTTCTCATTACCATCATTTAATACAGCCACTAAACTAATTCTTTGGAATCGTGGAATCCGTCATGTGATAGAACTATTATCAACGAATATGAGCACAATTGATGGTATCCCATTTCAAGTAATATCAGAGGTTCGATCTTTCCAGAAAGAGTTTAATTTAAGTAGAAGCATGTCAGAGACATTCTCACCATATATTGATGATGTACTCAACTTACCTGCTAATAAACAGGTTAAATTCCAGAATTATGGTCTCACTAATGCTTTGTTACTAGTGGATTTTATACCTCATCCCATATTCAGTTTCACTGCAAGTGAACAATCTATTCTTAGGATTGCTTCAAGCAACATGTTCAAACCAATAACTTGGTTATCTTCAGATATATCCTTTAAGATTGATGATATAAACTCACTCATTCAAAACAGAGCTATAAACATCCTTTCTGTTCTGCTATTATTGTCTGATCAAGATGATACTAACGATCTAGAGACTTTATCTAATAAATACTACAAACCGATTTCTACTTACCTCAATTCATCAATCTTACAACTGAGTGCTCCTGAATGGGCTTTACAATTATCGGATACAAAGATAATAACAGATACTAACAGCCTTAAGCTACTAAAGAAAAATAATATCTCTTTTCTTGATGAATTTTTGACATTAGAAAGCAAGTTCTTGAATAACCCCAATCTTGTAACAAAGATTTTACCAAAACTACTTTCACTAAAAAGTCTCCCCATTTCCTCTGTCAGTGACCTATCGCCCAGTAATATTCAAAAATTAAAACGTTCAAGAATAAATAATGTTTATGAGTTTCTTGTTGTTCCAGTTCCATTACTTTCTAGTCTTCTGTCTATTTCTGTTGAGAAGGTCAATGCAATTAAATCTTCAATTGATCTTTCATCATTAGAAAAAACAGCAAAACTTACAGGTTTGGATCTAGAACTCTTCCCTGAACTTTCCCAAGATTCTAGAACAATTCTTCAAAGAAGAGGTTGTGTATCTCTGAATCAAGCATCTAAGATGGATTTAGACCTGATTCCACTTCTTTCAGAAGATAAGGCAATTCTGCAAAACCTGATTGCTATGTTATTTACTCCTGCTACATTAATTGGGAAAATACTTAAATTAACAAAAAATGAAATTGATGAATTATTAGTTCAGAACGTATGTACCTATGCAGACCTGTTGGAGCTTCCTCAAAAAACATGGCCAGCAAAAATAAGGAAGAGTCTTTCTGATAAGGATTCTGATCCAACATACCTTATCAAGAATCTACAGAATCTTGAGAAATTCGGAGTGCCTATAGAAAAGCTAGATTTAGCAAAAAGTGTGACTAAAGCTTTGATAGATGCAGGAATTGTTACAATTGATCATCTATACTATCTACCCATAGCCTATGTAAGTGCAAGGAGCAAAGTTAAACAACACATTCTTGAAGAAATAAAGAAGAAATTATCCTACAATATTAATTTCCTTCAAGATATCTCTCATACAACTTTATCTGGCTGTTATTCAAAAGATTCATTCACGATAATTAGTTGTTTAATATATTGGAATAATTTATCTAAGGAAATAAGAACAGACTTAGAAGGTTCTCTAGACAGTATCAAATTAATCGAAGAAATAGGATTTATAGAACCACTGACTCCAACGGAAACTAAGTTAAAATCTATTGGTATTTTCTCGTTAAGATCATTCATTTTATCCCCACAGATTAAAAAAGAAATAGGTTTAACAACCAAACTATTGCCATCTCTATTAGCTAATATTCGTTTCTTAAATCTGGATCCAAAGCAGAGTTATCGCTTGAAGAAAGCTGGTTTTACAACCGTTGCTGACTTGCTTCTAAATACATCAAAAACTATATCTGTAACGTCTAAATTAGGTAAGAATGCAATTGATGAAATTATCAATAACATAAAAATTGATGACCTAACCAGTTCGATTAAATCGATGGAACGAGAGCATTTACATGATGCATTTTATCTGAATACTAATGATAAAACATTCTTGAAATCAATAGGTGTTTATAGTTTAGCAGACTTAAACGAGTATTCTGTTTTTGATTGGTTTGTTTCAAAGCAAAAAATCCAGAAAATCAAAAAGAAAATTAATTCTTTGTTAGATACTAACATTTTATACTATCCAGGAATCACATCCATGCAATATGCAGAAGTTGTTGAACAATTCTTCATGAAGGATATATTTACAATCAAAGATTTGATGATATCAACAACAGTTGAGCAGACAAGTGATTTGATTGAATTTCTAACCATCTTCTCTACTAACAAACCTAAAATCCAATCCCAGTATTTGACATCTCTATCCTTCTTAAAAGGAATTGAAACCAAAGATCTGTTTAAGAATGATGTGAAAATGGAAAAATCTGCAACAATTAATGATCTTATTGTAGCATTATACAAAAATTCTGCAGAATTGACCAAAAAGGGTGATGATATTCTTAAACAAATCAGCTACCCCATTTCTATTTCATCGAAACTCAATCTCAATGAAGTAAATATTTTACTCAGTAAAAATATCCTCTCTTATGGAGATGTGCTTACTAAACCATCAGGTTACTGGGTAACATTTACTCCAGTGAAACTAAAGAAGAAACTTCTTGAAATTCTTAGTACAATAACGTCGAAAATTATTACCAATGATAGTAGTAAGGGCGTTCAATTAAGTAGCATGAAAATTTTTGATGCAAACCTTAAGAAACAGCTTACATTAAATTTCAAAACACTCGATGAAGTTGCTCATGCAATAAGAATAGATGATCCTCGAATCTTAAAACCAGTAGAGAGGAAAATCAATAAGGTTCTCTCTACTCCTATTTCTCTCCTCAAACTGCCAAAAATCAGCATTAAATCATGGAAACGACTGTTATCTACAGCATCTACTTTAGAAGAGTTTTACTTATTAACAGATCAAGAACTTGTCAAAATACTATCTTCTAGCAAAGAAGAAATTGTGAAATTAAAAAATAATCTCGGTCCTGAAAATATCATCCTACCTCCAAGAATAAAGGAAAATAAAATCTTTACTAGTTCAGATGTTAAAGAATTGAGTGACAATGGGATTTCAAATTATATACAAATATTCGCTGAATCTGCGGAAAAAGCAGAATTCAGCACTTCTTTAAAGGATAAAATTGCTTTCTACAAAGAGTTCGATGTTAAACAATTAGATGAAAACATAGAAGAAACTATACTCTTGAAAGATTTTGTACTTCTTGACTCTTATGCAGACTCTCTAACTTTAAGTAGACAGCAAAAGGAATCTGTAAAGAACCTTTCTTCCTTGCTCTTATCTCGTGGTACTTATCTATCAAAGATTTTTGATTTAGATTCTAATAAAGACAAAAGTGGTTTGCTCACTACAACTATAGAGTATTTCCTCTTAATTGAGAAATATCAACCTAAAGTTTACACTAAAATTGTTGAATCTTTACCAGGAAATCTCTCTTCACAATTCAATACTTTACTGTCTTATCTCAAACGATCACCAATTCTCCTTTCTGGACCAAATCTAAAAAATATCAATAAAATAGTTAAACTTCCTTATGAAAATATAAAGGACTTGCTCTTATTATCCAAGGAGAAACTTACTCAAGAAATAGATGATACTGCTATTCAAAGAAATATTAGAGGATTGACATTATCTATTTTGAAGATTCTTAATTTCAAGCTGACTTCTATTCCAAAGGAATTTTTGACAGCTTACGAGCTAAATCAGTTGAAGAAAGAGAACATTTATTCCTTTGAGGAAGCTTTGGTTTTCAATAGAAAGTCAACTAGTAAGAAGTCTAAGCAATGGTTGCTCTCAGAAAAAGTAAGAAAAATTTCCACTATTAACACACTCTCACTCTCTTCGTATCTCCCCTCATCTAAAATACAAGAAAGACTACTGAAACTTAAAATATCCACTGTGTATGAACTGGTTTATTATTGCCAGAATACAGAAAAAGAAGAAAATCTGAGTCTTTGTCAAACTGTAATTCAATCTGTAAGTTCCGTTAATATTGAGGAAATTGAAACAAAAGAGAGAAATAGATTTACTAAATTCTTTAATGACCCAGATATTCTTTCATATTTACGAAGTCAGGATATCAGAACTTTTGGGCCTTTGGTACTCTATCTAGAGCAGTTAGAGGATGAAACTATTACACCTGAAATTGAGAAAATCTTGTCCGTTATGCGTTTTCCAGTTTCTGTTTTATCAGAAAATAAGAAACTTGTGTTAAAATTAGAAAGTGAAGGTTATAATCAAGTAATTGATCTTCTTATTCCTGCAAAAATTCAAAATAGTTTGAAAAGCAATATTACAGAGAATCAGCGGAAAGTTCTCGCGTCTTTACTCAACATGTTTTATCAAGAAATAAACCAAACAATCCTAAAAAATCATTATCCAATTTCAAAACTTAGTTTGATTGATGATAGTTTGCAAAAAGAATTAGTAAAAGCCGGATATGCTACAGTAGCTCATCTCAAATCACCTGAAGTAATTATTGCTGATACAAGTAAATTAAATCTACAGCAAATTTCACGTATTGTGAGACTATTTGATACTTCCATCTACTACTTGT
Organism: Candidatus Heimdallarchaeota archaeon; assembly: GCA_023705945.1. Taxonomy (GTDB): domain Archaea; phylum Asgardarchaeota; class Heimdallarchaeia; order Heimdallarchaeales; family Heimdallarchaeaceae; genus UBA460. The sequence goes on along the minus strand of BPTM01000055.1, from coordinate 1,460 downwards.
CTGAAATGCTTAAAGACTATCCACAAAGTGCTTTTACTTTGTATAATAAGGGAATTAACACCCTATGGGACGTTTTCCTTGTAGGAAGTAAGGAAATATCCAAGATTACAGGTATTTCTGTTCGTCAAGTAAATTCCTACTTATCAACACTCAATCCTCAAGCTATGAAACTTTCGCAGAAAGATCAAATTGCTCTGAAAGAAACACTTACCTACTTAACAGCTGAAGATGTGGGGCGATTGGAACAAGATAACATCACGTACATACAACAATTATTGTTCCTTACGAAGGAAAACAAAACCGGTTCTTCACTCCAGCGAAGTAATGTGAAGAAATTCATTCAATTACTTGGTATGCCTTTAAGTGCAATAGATATACAAGAGACAGTCATTAAACAGCTGGAACTACTCGGCATCAAATTAGTAAAAGATTTTATTGTTTATCCAGCAGAACCTATGGCCGGTAAAGTAGACATAAGTTATGTAATGATAAAAAGGATTAAGGGAAGACTTCCTTTGGTTACAAAAAAGAAGATAAAACAATCTGCCAAAACTACTTCTGCCTTGAAGAAACCATCAGCTAAGAAATCTGCTACAACTAAGAAAGCAACTCCTGCTAAAAAACATTCTTCAACAAAATCTATGACTACAAAGAAAACTACAGCTCCGAAGAAATCAGCAAAAACTCAACAAAAAGCTAGAATAAAGGCTAAATCAAAACCAAAATCCACTAAACAAATGACTTTGATGGACATTAAAACTACTTCAACAAAGAAACCATCTTCAACTTCAAAAACGAGAAAAAGCTCAAAATCCACAACTAAGAAAGGTGAAAAATCATGAGTCCAGATTATAAATTCGTTATTAGTAATTCAACAGTTTTACCTGCTATTGAGAGAACTGCTTCTTTTGATAAGGATATTCTAGTTCGAGAGATATACAGTTGGGCCAGAGATACATTTGACCTAAAACGAGGGTCATATGTACTATTTTTAAGAAGCTTCAAAAAATGGTATAAACTTGAACCTACAAGAAAATTATCTAGATACAATCTCCAAAAGGATACAATGAGTATTAGTGTAAAAAATACCGTTTCAATAGACAAACTACAAACCGTTAGAGAAGAATTGAAACATCTAACTGAATACTTGATGCCTTTTGGTGTTACTCACGTAGCAACTAAGAATTCACAAGAAACGAACAATCTTCTTGTTGAATATTCTTTAGATTTCCTAAATCAAGCAATGCTATCACCTAATGAAGCATCTTTTCAGATTCCATCTAGAGCAGGTACAAATATAGATTTTGATGAGGATCAAGAATTAATTCTTATTGGACGTCAAATGATCGATAGACAATTTAGAAATTTAGCTTCAGTTAGTTCTGTCGAACAGATGACCATTGTTATGAAACTTATTCACGATATTCTATCCAGAGATATTCACAGTACTAAAAAAGATA
>BPTM01000054.1 GCA_023705945.1 Candidatus Heimdallarchaeota archaeon | reverse complement strand
AAAGAATTAGAGGATGATGGAGAACCTGAAGGCGTAGAAATTCGACGAAAGTAGGGGGAGTATCCTTACTTTTATTAATGATTTCTTAGAGATAATTATTTGATGGCAACCAATCAATCAGCAACTTTTATGGCAACAAAAACTAATATTGCGGTTCTTGATTTTGGTCTAACAATTCATAGAATCATTATTCTAGACCCAGCTCATCCAGAAGAACCATTGAGTTTTCAGAAAATTTATCTACCTTTAAGAACAAAAAAGGAAGAGTTGGAAGGTATTCTGAAAACATTACTACGTTCCTATTCCGATTATCATATTCGCAAATTTATTATAACTACTTCGAGTTCTTTCTACTCTTCTGCAAAAGAAACTATTGATTTTGTTGTTCAATCCGTTACAAAATTCATCCAAAGCATGAATATTCTGTGTTATACAATAGATGGTGAATTTCTACCAATTGAAGAAGCAATAAAAACTCCTGAGAGAGTAGTAGCAGCGGGATGGAAAGCACTAGGAGAGGGTATTTGGGAACTAGTGAAGAAGGATGCCCTAATCGTTAACTTTTCCACACGAACAACCAGCTTCATACCAATAAAAGACGGTAAAATCCTGTCAAATTCATTGTCTGATCATGAAAGAATGAAACACAACGAATTACTATATTATGGACTTCTTGAAACAAATGCAGCATTCATAAAACCAAAATTTGAATACAAAGGTGAGGTATTCAATCTACCTTTTGAACCTCACGCAGTATCAGCAGATGTTTTCCTTATAACAAACGATTTACCTCAAACAGACTATATTATTGATACCCCTGATAAAAAAGCAAAATTCAAGGAAGATGCAATAAATAGGATACGAAACATGTTATGTATAGTAGACGAATGTTTGGAAGAAGAAGATTTAGTCGAAATAGCAGAACAACTTAAATCTCATATGCTTGAAGAAATTAATACAAATATTAAAAGAAAATTAGAAGAATATAATTTGAACAGAGTAATAATTACTGGTTCTGGATCAAATGTACTCCACCAATACTTAAAAAACAAGATGATATATGGTGAGTTAATACAAGCAACAGATATAATAAGATCAGCTGAAGTAAATCCAGCATATTGTATCGCTTATCTTTATGTAAAAAAGATGATTGTTGATGGCTGAAAGATCAGATCTTCGAAATAGAATTAATGTGATGTTGTTTCACTTTGATCAAAGGTTAGGACCTAGGTTACTCTTTAACGTTGCAGAAATACAAGATACAAGAATAACAGCTTCTTTAACCAGACTTATGGATTTCAATTTTTTGGAAGAAATGAAAGCATTTGTTAATGCAATGGCCAATGTAGTTTACTCAAGCATGTTCTTTTCTATACCTAATCCGATGGCAAGGGGTGGAGTAGAACAATTTATGCTTTCATTTGTAATCTTTGATCCAACAATTACAGAATATCTTACAATATCATCTCTTGAAGAAGAGATGAATAAAACAATTAGTAGACTGATCGTATTATCTGAGATGTTTATTGTTATAACTTATGCGAATCCTATTTTAGATGATTTTCCAGAGGTGAGAAATTACTTAACTTCTCTTAAAGACAATGCTATTAACATCTTCCAAGAATTGTTCTACGGTCAATTCGAGGGGCGAAAAGATGCAATTTCGCAGATTTTAGGCAAAATAGGAAATGATGCCGGTAGAAAAATTATTATGCGCTATAAGCCTAAACAAGATGATTCATTGCGCGCATATCTCAACACAATAATCACATCACCTATTGTTTCTAGATGGGGAGAAATTAGCATATTGCATTTTGATCCTGACGAAAAAGTTGCAACCGTTTCGTTAAAAAACTCAATCTGGACAGAATCATTAGGTGTAATTGCAACTAAAGCTTGTGCTTATGTGGAGGGGATGTTAGAAGCTATATTCAGTCAACTATTAAACGAACCAATTGTCTGCAGTGAGATGAGATGTGCTGCTGAGTATAGTTACGTTAATGATTGTATTTTCCAAATAGCTCCTGGTCGTGTGAGTAGAGAGATTATAGCCTATAGAGAAGATCAGACAATTAGGGAGATGGGAGACAATGAGAGAAAAGAAACAATGAAGCTAATAAAAGCAGATATTGGAGAGGAGTTTTACCATGAATTCGATCCAATGATAAGATTAATTCAACTCTTTAATAAAGCACCATTCATTCCTGATCATTTCATTAATGAAACAGACGAGAATGTGAAATTCTTAGTTGTATGCAATTACTGGAGATATCCAGATGAAATTATTTGCAATTCATGTGAAAAATGGATAAGAGATAGCAGCAAAATAGAAGTAAATCTTACAAAAAGTAAACACAGAATCTGTGAAATTATTTATGCAAAGGAATTAGAACCACGAAATTAGATTATTTTACATGATTGAAGTAATACAACTGAGAATTTCATCAGGATTAATAAAAGAAAAAAAAGAGGTTTAATAATAAATAAATCTAATTCCTTTTTCTAGTTTTACTTGTACTTGAACCAATTATACCCAAAAGGACAATTCCAAATAATAGACCGAAGATTGAGAAAGGAGTATTATCTGTTGGATCAGGATCAGTAGAGTCTGGTGGTTCGCACATATTATCGAACTCATCTAGCCAACCATTATTTGGTGCTATGTCAACTGTTGTTCCGTTGGAGGTATTGGCAACACCTTGAATAGCATAACCTGTTCCTAAAGCTTGTTCTCTAAAAAGAGCTCCTTCTGTATCATAAGAAATAGTGCTTCCTGAGACAACTGCGAGATCTATATTTGGATCAGATCCAACCCAATTATTTCCATCCCAGAAGAAACTACCAGTAACCTCAGCACTACCATCTGCAGTCAGATAATAGCGGAAAGCATTGATATAAGAGTTGTTTATCCATTGATCTCCGTTCCAACGGCAATCGAAATGAGCAACATACTCATAAACATCAGTACCCCAAGTGGAAGTATCAGGATTAGTATCTTCCATACTGGTGTCAATCCAGATATTATAGAAACGCCAATTAACTTCACTATCATTGAAATAGGGATCAGCATTTAAGGTGAGTTCCAAATAATTTTTTGAAATAGTCATATTTGTAATGTCTAGATAAGCTTTAGGAACATCACCAACAGGATCAACTTCCCAACCAGCATAGGAAAAATCAACATTGGAAAATGCTACAGAGAAAAGCATAACAGAAAATAGTAAAAAGGCAAACTTACGTCCTTGCATAATATAATAACGTCTTTTTCGTTAAAAAACCTAACTTAATATGCAAGCGGATGAAAAAAAGAAAAGAGAATGATTGAAACTTAGTTCAATCCGATTATTTCACCATCTTCTGTGTAATCCATTCTATTTGCTGCTGGAACTGGAGGTAGTCCAGGCAATAAGAACATGCTACCACAGACAGGAACAATGAAGCGAGCACCAGTGTATAATCTGACTTCGTCGACGTTGAGAGTCCAACCTTTGGGAGCACCCATTAAGCCAATCTTATCAGAAAGACTGAGTTGGGTTTTGGCCATACAAAGGGGGAAGTCAGCAAAACCAAGTTTCTCGATTGCAGCAATCTCCTGTAAAGCACGAGGAGAGTATTCAACATCTTCTGCTCCATAGACTTTCTTAGCGATTTTCTCAATTTTAACCTTAATGGGATCAGAGAATTCGTAAGCGAAAGTGACATCACCAGAACCTTTTTCGATGGCAGAGAGAACGGCTTCAGCGAGTGCGATACCACCATCACCACCTTTCATGAAAACCTCACTTTCAGCAGCAGTAACACCGAGTTCAGAGCACTTGTCTTTAATCCAAGCGATCTCTTCATCAGAATCAAAGGGGAAGCGGTTAATAGCAACAACAGGAGGGATGTTGAAGACGTTAAGCATGTTATCAAGATGTTTCTCAACGTTTTCGAAACCTTTAGCTAATTCATCCATATGAATATTTTTAGCTTCATCAAGGTCTTTGATACCACCGTGGAGTTTGAGGGCACGAGCAGTAACAACGAGAACAACAGCGTTAGGTAAAGTATCATATTGGCGAGCAACAATATCGACGAATTTTTCGAAACCAAGATCAGCAGCAAAACCACCTTCAGTGATAGTATAATCAGCAAGTTTGAGAGCAATTTTAGTTGCGATAATAGAACTGTTACCATGAGCAATGTTAGCGAAAGGACCTCCTGATATAAATCCTGGCACTCCTTCAAAGTTTTGTACTAGATTTGGTTTTATTGCATCTTTCAGTATTAGTGTCATTGCTCCTACTGCTTTTAGATCTTTTGCATATACTGGCTTATCATCATAAGTATATCCTAGTAGTATACTTCCTAATCTTTCTTTTAAATCTGCCAAATCTGCTGATAACGTTAATATTGCCATAATTTCTGAAGCTGCTGTAATAACAAAGCCTGTGTTTCGGATTTCACCACCCATTCTTCTTCCACCAAGTCCTGTAATGATATTTCTTAATGCTCTATCATTCATATCTATTGCTCTTGGCCAAGTTACTTTGGTTGGATCTATGTTACACTTATTTCCTTTTGTTAAGTGATTGTCAAGCAAAGCTGCTAGTAAATTATGTGCTGAAGTAATAGCATGTAAATCTCCTGTAAAGTGCAGATTTATGTCCCACATTGGAAAAACTTGCGAAAGATGACCTCCTGTTGCTCCTCCTTTTATTCCGAAAGTTGGACCCATTGAAGGTTCTCTTAATGCAAACATTACACTCTTTCCTATTTTCTGAAATGCTTGAGAGAGTCCTATTGTTGTAACAGTTTTTCCTTCACCTGCTCTTGAAGCTGTCATAGCTGTCACGAAAATTAATTTTCCATTTGGTTTGTCTGATTTGAGTATCTTTAGCATTGTTTGGTAATTCAGTTTTGCAACGTATTTACCAAATTGTTCAAGATCATCCTCCTCTAAACCTACTTTTGCAGCAATTTCTCGGATATTTTTCATATCCTTAGCTTTTTCTTGTGCAATTTCTATGTCTGTTTTCATAGTAATCATCAACTATTTGAGTTATTTCAAAGCATTTTTGAGCTTTGTATTAAAAAATATTTGTATCTGGAAACAATCTTCTACGGACTCCTTTTCTAATGATTCCTACAGTTGGTTTTGCAATGGTATTGGTTTTTCTACTAATCCTTCTGTTCAGAAAGTAGTTGATATAGGTAGAACAAAGAAATACAGTAGATGAGGATAAAAGAATTAACCTGAATTCTGTTAAAGATTTATAGTAAGTTAGGGATGGCAGAGATTTGACAAGTCTTTACTTCTTCCCTAATCTTCACTCCCCTCTGTAAAACATGTTCAGTCACCTTTTATCAAATCTGTATATGTTTTCGACATCTTCTAGAAGAAGGTGATATATGGTAGCACTCATTGAGAAAGTACTAAGTGGTAAACAAAGCTTAAATATGTAAATAAAATTGTATAAGCAGTATACTGTTTGTAGAAACAAAATTGAAAAACAGTATAGACGGAGGAAATTAAACTATGAAAAAGAATAAGTTTACATTTTTTGTTTTTTTTACAATTGTACTTTTTAGTAGCACAATGCTCATTAAAGAAGTAAGAGCTACATCTACCACTATCCAGAAACCTACTAATGGTCAACAATTTAACGGTCTGTTAAATGGCGATTATATCACTTTCAAATTCATCATCATTGGTTCATATGAATCATACAAAACATATATTGATGGACAGTTAGATTACTCTCTCCATCATGTAGGAGTAAATATTCAATACGATGCAAAGAACTTTATTGATAGGTATGGTAGAGGATTACATTCTTTTACTGTTTCAGTATCAGTTGGTGGGGGTCCTAGTCCTTTTAGCATGAATACTAGAAGTGTTGTTATGGATAGCGTATCATTCACAGTAGATCCACCCATGTGCCATTTCGTTGGTTTTGGATTTGATTTCTATGATGAATATTCTTGGCCCTTAAGATGGAGAAGCAATATAGAACCATTTAGAGATATGCTTCTAAGCGATAGGGCGAAATACATCCCTGGTTATTTCGCAACTCATTATGATTGGAAGGATGATAATGTAAGTAGTATTTTAGATACTTTAGATACAAAAGAAGAACAACAAGATATTGTAGTAGTCCTATTTTCAGCACATGGACATGCTGTGGGTGCACCACCAGACTGGGATGCATGGACACATTCTCATACAACCACTTGGTTTCATGAATGGGAGTGGACACCTTATTTTATGGGTGTTGCTGCTATTGAACTGAAAGGTTGGTTATCTGATTTAGAAACTGATAACTTAATATATATCATGGATAGTTGCCATTCAGAAGGGTTTCTCTACAGAGGAAAAGAATTAACCAACAAAAAGCATTTGATGGTAGCTTGTGAGTGGGACGAAACTTCAGTTCATCAGGTTATGGGTTATGATCCTAGTGATTCACTAGTAGACAGAATAGATAAGATGCATAGTCTTTTTCTACGAAGAATGTGTATCAAGTTCTATAATCATTATTCTGATACAGACACAGCGTTTGACTTTGCTTATAATTGGATTATTACAAACTATCCGGGGTGGGATCAACATCCAATGGATTTCAACAATTTGCAGACGGCGCTTTACCTATGTCATCAACCATAATTAAATAGGAAGTTAAATAATGAAAAAGAAAAAAACATCTCTCATTTGCTTGTTCATATTCTTGCTTGTTTCTTCTTTCTCTGTTCCTAATATAGAACTAGTGAATAGTACTGATATTCCATCTATTTACTCATTAATTTCGATAGAACTAAATGGATTGACAAAGGAGGATCTTACTGCCCAACTTTTAATTTTCAATGAAACCAGCCAAACATATGAGGAGAATGAAATACTAAAAAATAGAATTATTGAGGATTTGAACTGGTTATCTCATCAAACCTCTGGTTTAGATGACATTTTAGTTTATAATTTTAATGATACTGTGTTACCTGGTAAAGTAGACTTCTTGTTAGCAAATGTCTCTCATGATGATAAAAGTGTATATGAACAACTATTTAATATGATTGACTCTGATAATGACCGCTGGTGGTACGTAGAAGCAGTAGTTCCATCAATTCTCCCTCCAGATGGTTCTGAGTTCGGATATGCTTTTGCAGAATATCTAGCACCGCTTGATTTCACAGAATTTTGGACATTTAATGAAAGCCATTCTACAAGTAACGAGACCATTTTAGACTTTCGATCAAAGGATGGGATTATTGCATCAAATTTCATAAATGATGGTGAAAAATGGATAGAAAATAACGAATTTCATGAAATTCTCATTTCTAGCATTCTTTCACTAAAAAATATGATGCTTGAAATTGATAATATTAGCATACGTTGGCCAGAATCAACTTGGGATGGGGAAGGAAATCTTCCTCTCCTTAATCTTTCAGAACCACTAGTCTTTAATGAAACATTTCATTATGTTTCAGAATTTAGGGATTTAGGAGTGATAGTTATAAAAATCTATTATAAATCTGGTCTCACTGAAGATGAAATGAAGATAGTTCATAAAATCTTTGACACGATTATTGCCAGTAATTGGTATGTTAATAATTTCATAGGACTTGCTTATTGTGGTAACAATGCTGACTTCCCATTCTTAGTAATTGGTTTACCTACTTCTATTTTTGCATTAGTAATACTAAATAGGAAAAAAAAGAGGGTAAAAACTATTGAATCACAATAGATTGTTAGTACTATTCATCTTTTCTTTTTTTCAATACAGGCACGTACCGAAAATTACTGGAGTGAAATAGAACTCAACTAAGAGGAAATGGATGTTTTAATCCTCTGAATTTCAATTTTCACTTTCTTGGTTATATATGAATTGTTAGAATAAACTATCCATTGATTTTTGTACAAATTAACAATTATACTTGTAACCTGCTTGGTTATTTCGTTTTTAATCCTTAACTAAAATTCTGAAGAAGTTACTGTTTATATAACTCACAAAACAATTATTAGAACTCAAAATAAAATATGAAAGATAGTTCCAGTGGAGCATTAATCATAATATAATATCTTTTTAGGGAAAGCAAATCATCAAGAATAGTTTCAAAGAAAAATA
>BPTM01000053.1 GCA_023705945.1 Candidatus Heimdallarchaeota archaeon | reverse complement strand
TACCCGATCTTTTTATGGATGAATCTGAAGACATTCCAGGAGGAGAAGGGAAAGGACCTACTGCATCAATGTTGATTGCTGCTGCTATAGGAAACTGTTTGTCGGCTTCTTTACAGTTCTGCCTTACAAAGAAAAAAAATAAGGTCAATGAGCTTAAGACTAAAGTTGTTATTTTTAGAGAAAGGAATAAAGAAGGATTCTGGAGAATCTCTGAAGCTAATGTCACTATTACTCCAGATATTGAAAATACAGAAGATAGTTCAGTTCAACGATGTATAGAAATATTCAGGAAATATTGTATAGTTTCATCTAGTTTAGAGGCAGGAATTAAAATAAATGTAAATATCGAAAAATAGTTCTAAAATAGTTAAAGAGAGTCTCAGTTCCTAATTTATCGCATTACTTGCTTAACGTAGTGCATGTTCGTCATAGACTCTCAAATTACATTCAGCTAGGGGTGTAATATGCATTTTGATTAAAACTATATTGCTGTCTAGAGACAAAGATTATATAATAATACAGAAATAATACGTCTGGTGTTACCGATTCCGCCAACAAAAAACCAAACAAGGTCATCAAACGTATATACTATAAATGTTCCAGAGAATTTCAAGAGCGCTGTTCTAAAACAATCTAGAACTTTTGGAGGGGCAAGTGAAATTATTACACTTTCTTTGGATGATCTAGCAATTAGATTCCGACAAATGAAGAACAAAATGGATATTGTTACGGAGTTGAATGATTATATCAAGTTAGAAATTTTACTGATGAGACGATACGAAGAAGAATCTAAAGCCAAAAAAGATTCGAAACTGTCTTTTAGAATTAAGAATCATATGAGTGTTGAAAGCCTTAACATAATTAAAAAGAAAACAGGCTGGTCAACATCTAAATCTGTCAGAGTAGCTCTTCTTTGGTATTTGTATACCAATTTTGATGAATTTGTTGCATCTGAGAGTTTTATTCCTCTTTTAAGGTGTAAACATTGTGGTTTTGTAACACACGATCAACGAGCTTTAGGAGTACATATTCAAACCCTTCATGAAAAAACATGTCCTTACTGTGGAAAACATTATCCTCTAACAGAATCTCACTTGTGTTCTCAGATGGTAGCTGCAGGTGTTGAAGTTGGAGATATTACCCAAGTTCCTTCTCAAACAACTATCGATCAATTTACATCTGTCCCTCTAGCAGACATAGAACTAGATGAATCAAAACTGTTACAAGAACTAGGAATGAATGACTTGGGGACACTCAAACCAAGTGATAGTCAATCAAGCGACATGTCAAAATTGATTCCTGAAAAAACTGAATTTGATGAATCTGAAAGACAACTGAAAAGTATAAAGGACGAAATATCCAAAGTTGGAGGAACTCTAGTTGATTTACAAAATGGAGATGAATTATCCCCTTTAACAGATGATAAAGAAACTAGGAAAAAGTCTAAAAAGGATGAAGATGAAACCATAGATAAGCTTCAAAGCGAGATATCTGAGATATTGGAATCACTGAGAGAAGATGGGCTTCTTGAATGATTGGACATAATAACAACAATCAAATAAAAGTATGCTAATTGTATATATGGAGTAATCTGAATGGCTAATTCGTTACGTATTCTGCTTTGTGAGGATGACGATGATATAGCTTTTCTCATTAAAATTAACATCTTAAAAGTATTTCCAGGGGCAGAAATAGAAATTACCAAGACAAAAGAGGATACTCTCAAGTATTTATATGATGTAAAATACGATGTTGATGTCATTCTATTAGACTATTTGTTGGTAAACACAACTGGTTTGGAGATATTGGAAGAAATTAGAAAACTAACTGATATACCAGCTATTATAATAACTGGACAAGGTTCTGAAGAAGTTGCAGTCAATGCAATGAAAATGGGCGCTTCAGATTATATAGTTAAACGTGGGCGATTTTTCAATGAAATCCCAAATGTTATTGAAAAAGTAACTAAAGTTGAATCTAAATATGATATAGAAAAAATCTTTGTAGCTTTTTATCGATTCGGTGAGAGAGGAACTGAACCGATTTATATTAATAAAATTCCTGCTGAATATGAAGATGTCCGAGAAACAGTGGTTTTATCACTTGGCGTATTGTTATATACTCTTTTTGGTATGTGTGAACTGGATATGCTTGAAACAGGTATGACTCTGTCTGGCCCTGTTAAAATACCAAAAATGAAACAATATAATTCTACTAGTTTTCTCTATGTTGTAAGTGACAAAAATCAAAAAGATCCTAGACTGAGAGGCAAAGATTTCTGTATTATAGCTTTAGGTTATCCAAATGAATATTCTGATTTAGTTTATGAAATTGACAAAATTAAAGCCATACTTAACAATTTCTTTGAGGGAATAAAAGATATATCGGAGATAGAAGAACAAGCTACCAATGTTGAAGAACAAATCTACAATGTAATAAGACGAATTTAACTATCTATTTTTTGAAAAGCTTCCTCGTATTTATCCAGAATTTTTATTACTTCTGATTCCCAATTAAATTGGATTTCATAAGCTTCTCCTGCCCTTTTCTTCATCTTTTCTAGTTTTGTTTGATCATCATATAGAAACATTATAGTTCTTGCTATTTCTTTTGGGGAAGTAGTATCAATGAGAATACCAATTTCTTCAAAACCAACAATAGCTTTTTGTAAACCCTCAAAATTTGAACCAACGAATGGAACGCCTGCTGAACAATACTCAAACAATCTGTTTGGCATTCGAAGGAAATTGTTTTTTCCGGGTTGCAAAAGAACTAGACCAATATCACATGATCTCATGATTGACAAAGCTTCCCTGTAATCCATCCAACCTGGTAGGATGAAATAGTCTCCAAGATTTCTTTCACGAATGTCTATTTTCATAGGTTCAAAAGCAGAACCTGACCCCATAACTAAGAATTCAATATCACTGCTTGGTATTTTATCTCGAATAATCTCAACTGCGTCTACAGTTTTATCATAACCGAGATTACTGTACATTACACCAAAGTGTACTACACGGAATTTGTTAGTTTTCTTAAAATCCTTGGGAATATCTATCTTGTGTGCTTCTTCTATGTCTATTTTAGAAGGATAATTTGAAATCCAAGAACTTTTAACGCCATACTTTCTTTCTAAATTGTCTGAACATATTTCTCCTACGGTAATAATCCCATGAACTTTTTTGATATAGAATCTTTCTAACCATGTAAATGCCCATAAAGCTAGAAAACCAAAAGTTTCTGACATTTGTTCGGGAAAATTCTCATGTGAGTCATATATCATTATCTTACTATTTTTAGAAAGTTTCCCAGCGAGAGGAAGAGTATTAAGATCATGAAAATGAATTATATGATACTGTTGTTTACCAATCATTTTTCTAACATTTTTCCAAAACTCAAAATATTTGAAAAAGATCTTCTTGGTGCTTGGAGCTCTCAATATTGTGTAACCATCACGCTTTTCATTTCTCGGTAATTTACCCGTTTTATCTATACCTATTACTGTTACATTGTGTCCTTGAGTGGTCAAGAATCTAGCTTCTTTTTCAACTCTGACATCTGGTGAAACCGTGCTTAAAACAACCATTAAAATGTTCCAAGTATTCATTGTCATTATTAGCAATTCAAACTGTTTATTTATCAAACTTGTGTAT
>BPTM01000052.1 GCA_023705945.1 Candidatus Heimdallarchaeota archaeon | reverse complement strand
AACGACGGTTAGACCGCCTCTGGCAAGTTTGACCAAGTTTCATAACGTGCGTGTTGTTCTATAATGCACAAATTATTATAGTTTGATACAGAAATATCCTATTAGTTTAGTTACCAATAGAAAAAACAATATTAACACTATCATACATTAAGAAATGAGAGCGTTAAAATTCAGTACAAATGTGAGAACAAATGTCAAAAAACCTCCCTTTCGATTTATGGATTTCAGCTGGAAGTGATTCCGGAATAAGTTTTGCAACAGTAGGCAGATTAGCTAAAGATTCGAGTATGATGCAAGGAATCTTACTTTCACTCCAATCGTTAATGACTACAGAAGTTGAGGTTTCAAATTCACAGTTTATGACAGGTGAAAATGAGTATGTAAAATTTGGTACATTTACAATAGCTGAAGAAGCTGATACAGTTGTTGTTCAATATGTTGTTAAATCAGATGAAGCGAACAAACTCTCAAAAGAAAATGAGATGCTAGTTCAAGAGCTAGCACTTTCATTCTGTAAATTTATCGTCCTTACACCAAACTTTCATAGGAATTTAGACACAGGAAAAATGATATCTTTAGATTATGTATCGAAAGCATATCTCAAAGCCTGTACAATTGCTAAACAAAAAGTTGCAGTAAGTAAGAATAATGAAGCATTAATTGATTTGATAAACAAAAAACTCAAATTAATAGAACAAAAGCCTGAGGATTTTCCCACAGTTTTACAGCTGAAAGACGTTAAACAATGGATTGGGGAGGAGGAAACATCTTGGGATAAAGGATCGATTTCCCCTTTTAAGAGACAATTATTAGTGCAGATGGTCTCACAAGATATTCTTAATCAAATCATCTTAGAAGATCCATTTGTTTTACTAGAATATGAAACACCGAGATATACGGTAGAAGAAATAAGGAATACTATTGAATTATATTTGCGAAAGAAGCAATTCAAACCAGAGGAATTAATAAATCTCTACTTAGCAAAAGACCTCCAAGAGAAAGTTAATGTCAACTTAAAGAAACTGAATATAAGTGAAATACATACTGCAAAAACCTTTATAGCAAATAATCTTGCAAAAGAAATCATTTACAGCATTGCAAAAGAAAACCCGTTATTTACTCTAGTTGATTTTCGTGAAATTCCACTGTATATTGAAATACAAAAACAAATTACAACTTTAACAGATGTTCCAGATCCAGGAAATATAATATGTAATGGTCTTATAGAAGATGTCACTCCTTTAGTTTTACAAGGAGCAAGACTATTCTTTAAACAACTAATTGACCCCTTTGCTGGTAGAAAATTACCTACAAGCATATGGAATGTTATTGTTGATTTCACTTTTTCAATATTAGATGAAAAAAGACTATCTCAAAAATCGGATACAAAGAAAACAGCTAAAACTGCTATAGAGTATAAACGTGGAATTGTCAAGGACAGATTATCCAGATTAACTAATGTTCATCCTGAATGGATCAAACAACTTATAGAAAAATTCAAAAGCATGGGTGTTGGAAAACAGTTGCAGATATCCAATATCGAGGAATCTGTTCTGTTTGCCAGTGCGTTAGAAAAAGCGATTATTACTACGTTAGAGAAAATGGTGAAAGATCAGCTGTTTAATTCCAATCTTGGAGATATCTTTACTTATATGATCAATGCATTCAGAGATATTGCGCCTAAGACAGTACTTGTCAACATTCTATCAAAGGTCATAGTAGATGTCAAGTATAGAGGTTATGAAACTGCGAAACAAATGAGTTTAACAGCAAAAGATTTAGTTGGAGCAGCAATCGATGAAGGTGAAATTAAAGCACATGTTAATTCTGTTCCTGTGCAAAATAAACGTTCATTTTTCAAAGGGTCGTATTTACGTTTTGATGGTAGAACAATCTCATCAAATGAGCTACTACAGAAACCTGGAGTTACGTTGAGTATAGGAAATAAGATATTTCCATTAAGAGATGTTGAAAAAGACGCAGAGTTTCTCACTACTTGTTTCACAAATTCAAAAGTCCTAAAGAAGGCTTATGCTAAAGCAATTCTACGGGGGATGGTTTCCTCTTATTTGCAAAAAATGTTTACATTTGAAGGAAAAGTCATAAATCTAATAGACACTTTGATAACTGTTTTCAATAGAGAAATGGTGGGTAAACTAACACCAGCTCATAGGTTACCAGAAATCCAAAACGGTTTTCCATCCTTCCCCCAGATTCAAGACATACCTCAAAAGTTCACAGGAAAACACTTCCATGTGAGATGTCAAGAAAGCTGGAATGATTATGCTCCAAAAATTCATAAAACTATTCAGAATCTCTTAACAGGATTTTCTAACTTGAGAAAGAATGATTTGAGTTACAAGAAAAAAGCAATGCGTTTATACAATCGGGCAAGCAAAGAGCTGAAGGATATAAGAAAGAACCTTCTCAAGAATTGGAACCCGTTAAATGATCAAATGACAAAAGTTGTTGAGAAATGGTCAAAAGATGTTAGTATAGATCTTAGTGGTCACCTTAACGAAGTTAGTAGGAATATAACCAGTTGGACTGGGGATATATTCAAGTTACAAAGATTAGATTATGGTAAATTCACTATTTCACTCAAACGAGCACAAAAAGAGATACTCAACACGATAGATGAAATTCATCCAAAAGAATTTAGAGATTTACCCAAAAACTTCATGGAAATAGCGTTGTCAATCTTATTGTACAGAAGAATTCCTGATTATGTCATAGATGAATCATATAATCAGATGATTAGTGGTGAAAAACGAGTAGCGGAAGCAGTACTTCGAGCATGGGGTAAAAGCAAATCCAGAAGTGAGTTCGAGAACAATCTTTATCTTAATATGCGAGCTCTAGGAAACACTTTCACTAATATCATCAATACCTATGGAAGATTAACCAGCACATTTTTCATTAAAAATGATATAGAGTTATCTAGCGATAAGAAAGGTCATTTCATTATATTAGGATTAATACCTAAAGAAATATACGAAACAAAAACTGAGGTATTATCAATGCTCCAGTTTGCTAATGTTGAAGCGGTAAGCAGTGGTAAAGACTGGGAAATTAGGCTGTTTCTAGAACCAGATTATAGAAGAGCTATGGATGAGAATAGGGAGCGTTTAATCGTAATGAGTGATATTATCAGATTTGTTGCTCGAATGAAGTTTGAAGAAAATACTGGTCCTGTAATAGAAGGAATAAAATCTGTAATTCCCTACCTTATAGAAAACGGGGACACCAACATTATAGATCTGTCTGAAACATTGAAAGAGGCTCTATTCAGACTATCAGAATACCCAACACAAATTATTGAAGAAAAAACAAAGAAATAGAAAGAAGTAAATCTACTTTAGATTTTAGGATAATAAACTTCTTGATTTTGCTAATATTGCATCTGCATTTTTCTTTGAATATTTCTTTCTTTGTTCTAATAAAACAAGTCCAGAATTTAAAGATGACAAATCTCCAGTTTGAACCAGTTCATTATTCTCAGCTTGGATTTCTGCTTGCAGGTTTTGTTTGCTTGCTAAAAGGTTCTCAAGCGGGTGTTTTAAGAAATTGAAAGATTCTCTAGCGATACAATCAAAACCGATTAAACCATTCGTTCCATGTAGAGCAAGAGATCGTGGTTTCTTCATGTTATTAGATATTTCAAATGGAGGAATAACACTGAATATGAACCCACTTTTATCCTTATATTTACATATTGCAACAGGTACATTGATGGTTACAAGTTGTTCACTATCTGAAATACCAAGTAAATCTGATGACAAGGAATAAGCAGAAATCATCACATAATTGTTTTTAGCTCTTTTTATCAGATTATTGCGATTATTCTTGAATTTATCAAAGATGTTATTCGCTTTATGAATTTCCTTATCTTGTTCTTCAAGCTTTTTACGTTTCTCATCCTGAATATCAACTATGTGTAGGTTAAGATCTTCTTTGGCTGTGTTTAACCTATCAGAAACATTTCTTTTATCTACATCTTCTTGATGACCTATGTCTTCATATTCAGTTTTTCTATATTCTATCTCAGAAACTGCACTATTGAGCCCAACACCAAAGGACTGAGTCTCATCTTGCACTTCTCTAATTCTACTAATTACCATGTCAAAATCGTTTTTTGAATTGACTCTATCAATGCTAGACAACAAATTATTATAAGATTCTTGTAGGGAAGCAATATCTTTTTTCAGTTGATTCCAGCGTTTACTATCCGTAACAGAAACAATTTGGTCACGCTTTTCTCTGTCCGATTCAGTCTCTATTGAATTATGTTGTTGCTTTTCCTCTTCTTTAAATTGTTGAATTTTTCTAGCATTTTCTTGTTTCTGAGTTTCTATTTGTTGATCATATTTTTGCTTGATATTATCCCTATCACGTTTTTTCTTTTCAACTACAAATTGTAGGTGTTTTTCAACTTCATCAAGAAGGACGTTAAGCTTAGTTTCTAATTCATGGTCAGTGATAGCATACTTACCAGCAGCAGCAATCTCTCTTTTTACATCCTCTCTAGAAACTAAAGGAGATATTTTTTTGTAAGAATTATTACGAGTTGAACCATGCTGAGTAACTAGTTTAGCAGTTCCCTCAATACCCTTTTTAACTAAAACACCACTAATTTCTAAATGAAAGATATTCATAGAAACTAGTGTATCCTCTATAGCTCTAT
>BPTM01000051.1 GCA_023705945.1 Candidatus Heimdallarchaeota archaeon | reverse complement strand
ACTCTTCAATCTCTCACTATTAATCCTTATATCCTCATCCGAAATTGGAAACTTCCCCGTTTATCTGATAAGAAACTTACTGAACTAAAGATGGAAATATTGAACACGAATGAAATGAATATTACTGGGGATTTAAGTTTTGACGAATTTTTAGAACAAAAAGACAAAGAATATGCCACACTTACCGATGATTTCTATGATTATCTTACAAAAAATAAAATTGTAAATAAAACAATAAGAGAAGACTACTGTTGGTTATGTCATTCTTTTCTGATGATGGCAGTAGAACATTACAAACTTACTTTAGAGCATTTGCATGAAAACGCAATTAGTGAGATCCTCTTTGTTACCTTTCTGAGAAAAATTTCCGCTCCTCAAAAGACTAGAGAAAAATTATTAGATGCTCTTTTGCACTTTGCTGATTTTCTTCTAACAATAAATCTTCTTAATATTGATATTTTCAATTTCATCAAGTCTCTTGAGGAAGATAAGAAGCTGTTTGAACAGCAAGTACGAAGCAACGAAGGTGGAGAATTCTTATGGGAAACAGATCCTAATTGGGTAGCTAATTACATTAAATGGGCTACTTCTAAAAATCTATTAACCTTTTCATATAGAATTAATAATGAAACCCCAGAAGACTATGTAGGTATCTTAGAAAGTGTTGTAGAAGAGACATTAACTAGAGAATTCACTCAGAAAAGGCGGGAGTTGATTAAAGAAGGAATTACTGGTAAAAACAAACTAAGATCAACTTTATTAGAATTTCAAAAAGAATGGATGAAATCACCAAAAGAGATGTTTAATGGTTATTCATCTATTGATCTAATCTTATTAGAAAGTAAAGAGAGAAAGAAAATGTAATGATATTAAGAAGAAATCTGTCCAGAGCTAATAGACTATTAAGTGTAATTAAGATCCAAACTTATTTTTCTCTTGGAGGTAATCTCAATAAATAATTTTTCCCTTCTTTCATAGCTAGATCAAATTTACTCAAGGATTGTTTTTCAGCTACTAGATAAGCTACATCTGATCCTTCTTTATATGTTAGAGCTTGCTCTTATTCCTTTCTGAATGTCCTTTGTTCCTTTAACTTTAATAGCTATGATGTCCTCAAAGTGGTTGAAACTAATTAAATCAAGAGTAAAACCTTTGATAGTGATAGTAAATCTTGGATAGTCTTTTAGATCTAATCTTGCATGCACTCAATGGATATCTATCCAAAGATTATTTTCAGGATTCTCAAAAAGGCTTACATCATCATAGATGTGAAATTAAGAATCCAATATTTTGGAATCACTTCTATAATTATCTATAATACTAGACAATTCTCAAATATAACATACATTCTACTTCAAGTGATATTAATGAAAATTAAACTGATTACGGACTCAACATCGCAGATTCCTGTTAAATTTGCACAAGATAAGAATATTGCATTTATTGAACCTTTAATTGACTTTGAAGGTGAATATCGTAGGGAAATTTCTGAGATCGATATAGAAGACTTCGTATCTAAGATGAAAATACTAGATCCTTTACCTCAAACAACTCTTGCTTCTCCTCAGGATGCTCTTGATTTATTTGAACAAATACTAAAAGAAGGTTACAAAGAAGCTCTTTATTTATTCCTCACACCTGAATTATCCAATCAAATCGCTCCCGTGAAAATAGCTTATAAGAAAGTGAAAGATAAGCTGAAAGCCCACTTTTATGCAACAGGTTACGCTGGTCCTAGCCAGGCTCCATTTATTCTATACGCCGCTAAGCTCCTTGAGGAAGGTAAATCATGCGAAGAAATCATAAAATTACTCGATAAAATCAAACCAATTATTTATACAATTGGAATTTCCTCTGGCTTTGACATTCTATTTAAGTCAGGGAAAATAAAGAAATCTGTGAAGATGTCTTTAATCTCTAATCTTATGAATCTCAAACCGCTTTATGAAAGTTTGTTAGATAAAGGATTTGCAGGATTTGGAGCAGGCTCAGGATTTGGTGGAGCTTTGAAGAAATTAAAAGCTGCAATAGAAGAAAAAACTGACCCAGAACTAGATTACAACATCATTATTTGCCATACAAAAAATGAAAAACTTGCACAAAAACTTGAAGCAGCTGCTAAGGAAATCAGACAAATTCATAACGTTGATGTTTGGAGTATTACTCCATGTGTTACAAATACACTTGGATATGGAACAGCAATGATAACATTATATCCAACCTATGATTCCTTGAAATAAAGCTATTGGGAAATTAACTGTTCATCCTAGTAAAAAACTCTTGAGTTCGCTTAGCAATAAGCGTCTCACCCTTCTATTTCATTCATGGTTAATGTTTAGTATAGCGCTCTCCTTTTCTGATGTTTCCTTCAAGCTCATCCATTCTGCATTGTTTAAAATATAGTTTACATCTAATCTTCTTGACTTTTGTTTCGAAAAAGTGTACTGTATTTTTAGCAATATCCACTCCATCGATCACTTGTATTTCCTTTTCAATTATTGTGTTAAGAAGCGTATCTGTTGACTGACTCGAGCGCAAGAGAAATGTATGATGTCTGTTTGTCTTCTTGTCCTCTTGGACAAAGCTAGGTACATGTCGTGCTTAGAGGTCATGATATAGGGCGAAGATATTCTATACTCACACTTAGTGGATACATCACGTATCCTCCTACCCCGTTCACCGTGCGCTTAGGCAAGGCTTTCGGATCGCTTTTTAGCAGAATATTGTATGCGGCATTAACGTCAGCATTGATCAAGTGACCAGAAGCAGAGCGAAACAACCCTCGGTGGATTCTTTTCCCTTTGTACCTTTTCCGTTCTTTGGGAAACTCGTTATCCAGGAAACTGCTCTTGGAGGTATATTGTTCAGGAATGGTCTCCACCTTTATGCCCCTCTCTGCTCCTTTGTACTTTAGGATATCGATGATTTTTAGGAAGGGGATGGTAACAAACATTTGAGTGGTTTTCTTCCAGAAATGGAGATGCTGTTTCCATAAGTGATTATACCCTATGATTACTTCATGGAGCTCACGTTCAACCCACAAGTCAACTAAGTATTTAGTTAATTTGTGAATAGCATCTTTTAGTTTCCTTCTCCACTTTTCTTTGAGCTTGTAGTAAGCTGGACCATAGGTGAGTTTATTCTTTCCTTTCAGTAGGTTTTTCTGCTGTTGAGCATACTGTATCTGTAATTTCTTCTGTTCTTTCAAATAATATTGTGTAATTGATTTTATTCCTTTTCCTGCATCTTTGATAACAATCGGTTGACCTCCGAGGTTATCCACAAAAGCGGCAAGGTTGCCCATCCCTAAATCTACTGCTCCTTTTCTGATCATCTTCTTCCTAAGATCAGGTATGTTCTTTAGAAAAACAAGCTCAAGGGTATAGTGTGTTCTCCTGGGAATGATTCGCACTTCTCGCAACTCTGACTGAGCAGTTAGTCTTGTCTTGTAAGTGTATTTCACTTTTTTAGGTAACACTAGCCAGCCATTGACAATACGTGCTTGTTGATTGGTGAAGATAGTTACCACTTCCCCATCCTTCTTTTTATAATTGGGGGGATTAGGCATGGCAAAGAAGAGATCAGGGTTCTGTTTCCATTCTTGTTTAGCTCGGAAATAACTTTTCCAACATCTAGAAAGAAGTTTGAGAGTTTGTTGAGCAACATGAGCTGGAAGAACCCTGTAACATTCTTCTTGTTTCAATTGTCTATCAAGATCATAATAGAAGAGAAGTTTACTTGTTTGTTTCAAAGAAGTTTTTATCAGAAAATTTGCTCGATTGTAGAGATTCTTAGCTTGATGACAAATCTTACTTAATGCTGGATGATACGCCACTTCTATGTGTTCTGCACGCAGTACCTTTGCCATCCATAGTTATCCTAGAGTATACTATAAAAACACCCATACTATCTCTTTAACTTTCACTTGATTTCCAACTTATGAAGCCAAAAAGACAAAAATATATTTATAAATGTAATTTGTACCAAAATCAAGTTGATGACAGGAAAAGGTAGTATTTCAGAAAGAACACCTATTTTTTGGGATTTAGGTGGAACTTTAATGGATACAGTAGAAGTATCAAAAGCAGCTATTAAATCTATCTTAGGTAAAGATCTTTCTTCTGAACAGATGAAACAATTGTATAAGGATCTTATTAAAAGCAAAAGAGGTATTAGTTTATTTTTTAAATGGCCTGTTATTTCAGTGAAGCTTTCACTTCAAAAGAAAAAAGTCATTCAAATAGAAAAAGATCTATTCTTAACCCACACACAACTAGTACCAGGAGCAAAAGAATTTTTTAAGCAGTTAATAAATCATAAGGAACTGATAAATATCATTGTTACTCAAAATCCACATTTAATAAATGAAAATTATGCTGAAAAACTTCTAACTTCTTTGTTTGACGGTGAACCTCATCCTTTTGACTTTGTACTTGCCGGAAAAAATAAATCTGAATTAGTAACTAATCGTTTAGATTCTCAAACAATTGCAAAAGGTATTTTCATAGGAGATATGAATAATGATATGCTTGTTGCAAAAAATCTTAGGATTCCTGGAATTGGTGTTTTGTGGGGATATTCTAATGCAACAGAATTAGAAACAGCATTAATTGCTAAAGACTTTGACGAGTTATATGAAATAATTGTAAATCATTCAAAATCTCTAGTTTCATAAGGATAGAGTTCATCATATCAAATGTGGATTTTGAGTA
>BPTM01000050.1 GCA_023705945.1 Candidatus Heimdallarchaeota archaeon | reverse complement strand
TAATGATACTGTGTTACCTGGTAAAGTAGACTTCTTGTTAGCAAATGTCTCTTATGAGGATAAAAGCGTGTATGAACAACTATCTAATATAATTGACTCTGATAATAATCGTTGGTGGTACGTAGAGACAGTAGTTCCTTCAATTATCCCTGCAGATGGTTCTGAGTTTGGATACGCTTTTGCAAATCAAGCTCTGCTTGATCTCACAGAATTTTGTACATATAATGAAAGCATCCACGGTAGTAACGAGACTATTTTAGACTTCCGATCAAAGGATGGGATTATGGCATCAAAATTCATAAATGATGGTGAAAAATGGACAGAAAATAACGAATTTCATGACATACTCATTTCTAGCATTCTTTCACTAAAAAATATGTTATTTGAAATTGATGATATTAGCATGAGTTGGCCAGAATCAAATTGGGCTGAGGAAGAAGATTTTCCTCTACTTAATCTTTCAGAACCACTAGTTTTTAATGAAACATTTAATTATGTTTTAGAATTTATGTATTTAGGAGAGATAGTTATAAAGATCTATTATAAATCTTGTCTCACTAAAAATAAAATGAAGATAGTTCATAAAGTCTTTGACACGATCATTGCCAGTAATTGGTATGTTAATAATTTCGTACGGCTTGCTTATTGTGGTAACAATGCTGACTTCCCATTCTTAGTACTTGGTTTACCTACTTTTATTTTTGCATTAGTAATACTAAATAAGAAAAAAAAGAGGGTAAAAACTATTGAATCACAATAGATTGCCAGTACTATTCACCTTTTATTTTTTTTTGATACGGGCATGTCCCAAAACTTGTTTGAGTGAAATAGAACTCAACTAAGAGGAAATGGATGTTTGTTGGGGTTTCGAAGTTAATGTGTTTGGATCACTTACTGTAATAATATACACTTACGACGGAAATTTAACAGAGTAGAGTAAAAAGAAAATAGAAGATAGGAATAACGAAATTCTAAGAAAAATCGTGTTATAAAACTGTATGACAAAATCAAATTATGTTAAATAGATAGCTTCTAAAATGCCCGTGTTCTGTGCATGATGAAATATATGAGATGTGAATATCCTAATTGTGGAGCTCAAGAAGACATACTTTTCTACTGTCGTTACTGTAGAGGATCGTTTTGTCAGAAACATAGAGACGCGGAAACACATCGTTGTCCTGCAGTACATGGACAAACTCAACAACCTTTTGCAGCTACAGGCACCCCAGCGAATGCAGAAGTAATTCGTCAAATGGCCCAGAATGCCATGAAAATGGCTCAACAAGCAATGGGTCAACAACCTCAACAACAAGACCCATATTCTTATGCTGATGAGGAAACTAGGAGGAAACTCATTGAACAACGATTGAAACAATCCAGAGGTTTACTCTCTTTTGGGAGTGAATTAGTTGATATTCTCATTGGTTTCACTCTCATTGTATTAGTTTTTGGTTTCTCTCAAGTGATTTTCAATGACAATTGGTGGGGGTTTCTAATTTCTGCAATATTGGTAGCAACAGCTTTTCTTCCACATGAGATGGCTCACAAGGTTGTAGCTCAGCGAAGAGGGCAGTTTGCGAGATACATACTCTGGACGAGAGGGATAATCTACACTTTATTTACCATGATTATAGGTATTGGATTAATTGTGCCGGGTTTTGTTGCTATTGTACCTTTAAGCAGAGAAATGAACAAAAAAGATCTAGGTATGGTGGCTTTAGCAGGACCAGCAATCAATGCAGTTATTGGAGCTATTAGTCTAATTCTAGGTTTATTAACTGATGCGAGTTTTGGAATTATTACACTTACTGGGATATTTGCAACACCAAATATTTTCATATTAGTAGCACAATTTAACGCACTAATTGCTCTATTCAATTGTTTACCCATCTGGCGACTAGATGGAGCAAAAATACTAAAATGGGACTGGAAAATTTTCGCTACAATTGTGGCTATCAATGTCGCAATAGTCGTTCCATCGTTTATATTTAATCCTGGATTTCTAGCAGGAGTTATTTAGTGCCTATCAAAAAAGATAATTATGCGAATAATCATTATAACCAAAGGATGAAAAATGAGTGCTGAGAGTTTATACTCTATGACGAATCATAGTTAGTCTGAATTATTAATGAGGAGTTTTTCTCATTAACAAGTTTTTTTTCTTTCTTAATTCCTCAAGTTTTGTTATGCCCAACATTGCGAGAACTATTTTCATCTCTAGAATATAATTGTGAATGAACTTTCTCAACCCTGTTTCTGAATCTTTACTAATTGCTAACAAAGCAGGTAAAGCAAACGCAACATAGTCTGCCCCTAATATTAGAGCCTTTACAGCATCCATACCGCTCCAAATTCCCCCAGAAGCTATGATTTTCTTTGAAGAATCAGAAATAATACCAACAGCATTTACCAAACATTCAGCTGTAGGTATTCCCCAATTAATAAGAGTGGAAGAAAGATCTGACAGAGAGGGATTTCTGTACATTTCAATTTTTTTCCAATTAGTTCCTCCCGCACCTGCTATGTCTATTGCAGTTATATTGAGAGATGATAAAAATTTCATATCTTCTTTCGAAAAACCAGTTCCTACACTTTTTACGATAATTGGGTATTTACACTCACTCACTAAATCTTTGAGACTTTGTTGAATATTCATCAAGTTCTTATTTCCATCGTATTGTATTAATTCTTGTAAAGGATTTACATGAATAGCTAATCCATCTGCATTTATCATTTCAATAGCTTTTTCTGCTTCTTTAACTGAATATCCAGAAGAGAATTGAGCAATTCCTAAGTTTGCCAGTAATGGAATGTTCTCAGCATTACCCCTAACTTGGAAACTATCGATCAAAGCTGGATTTTCAATTGCTACTCTTTGAGAACCTACTCCCATGCCAATATTGAATTCATCGCACACCTTAGCAATGATTTTGTTTATTTCTTTCCCTTTCTCTGAACCTCCAGTCATCCCTGCTATTAACAAAGGAAAATCCATTGATTTACCTAATAATTTGGTAGACAAATCAATATCATCAGGTGATATTCCTGTAAGAATATTTGGTCGTATAAGGTAGTTATCAAACCCAGATGAAACATTTTCGTATTTTACATCATTTTCAACACAAATCTTAAGATGATCATCTTTCCTTGAGGAGGTATTTGAAAAGAAATTTTGATCCATAAAATTAATTTGGAAACCTTGGTTAAAAAGTTTGTAGTTTGAAATAATTTACAGATGGGAGATTCCGTCTATTTTGTATCAAACAGAAATGTTCAAAAGGTTGAAAGAACATAAAGGAAAAAAATCACAACTTTGAGGGTATGAAATGGAATTTTGTCCAGAATGTGGAAAATTACTAATCCCAAAGAAGAAGGGAAAGTCGAAAATTTTAACCTGTTCTAAATGCGGATATGAATCTAAACTTAAAGAAGAAGGGTCTTATGAAGTATCTGATGAGGTTGAACACAAAGCTTCAGATATTATAGAAGTCATCGACACTGAAGGGGAAGGGGGGTTTACAGAAGCCGAGATTGAAGAAAGACGCGAAAGATTCATAGAAGGTATAGATTTCTTTGAAACAGAGTAATCTAAGGAATAGCACTCTATTAAACGAGCAGTTTCCAACAATTTTGATAAGGTTTTCTGAGATAGGCATTAAAAGTCCAAAAACCAGAAAATGGTTAACAAGAAAATTAATATCGCATATTGAATTCATTTTGAAAAATAATGGTGTTGAAGATTTTCAAATAGAAAACAGGTTTAGCAGAATATTCGTTTTTTCAGAAGAAACAGATAAGATAGTGCATCTGTTAAGCAATTTCATTCCAGGTATAGCAAGCATTAGCAAAGTATACGAATGCAAAACTGATTTTCGGGAAATTACAGAAAAAATACGGGAACAATTTCTTGAGAGGTTACGCACTCACTCCACTTTTGCTGTAAAAGTCAAACGTACTGGAAAACATCCTTTTTCAAGTGTAGAAATAGCAGCTGACATTGGAGAGTTCATTCTAGATAATACTGCTGACAGTAATATAAGAGTTAATCTAACTGATCCTGAGTATTATCTATATTTGGAAATAAGAGAAGGACTGACATATGTTTATGATCAGATTACGAAAGGATTGGGGGGACTTCCTGCTGGATGTCAAGGTAAGGTTTTAGTTATTATTTCAGGTGAAAACGAAGATATAGCGAATATACTACAACTATACAAAAGGGGAGCAATAACAATAATCTATTCAACAATCCAAGTTTCCCAATACTCCAAGGGATACCAAGAAGCAATCTCAAAATTGCTTGCTTTACAACAAAATCTCAAGAAAACTGAAAGAGTCATATTTTCAAAGGACAAACAGTTTCACGTTGAAGAGATTCTAGATTTTTATCAAAAATCACAGTGTCTGAGTATTGCTATGTCAAAAACTATTTTTGAGGACATATCTATGAAAATTCCAACTACAATTCCAGTTTTTGTACCATATTTAGTAGAAAATCTGAAAGAAGAGGATATTTCAATTTTCTATGATTAGTGATTCAAAGGTAATCGTTTAATTTCTCCCTTTGGCTCTATTTCACTAAATACTATTCCTTGAAATTTCTTTACAGAAATTTTCTCGTTTTTCCATATATCAATAGGCAGGTACGCTTTTCTACAAGTATACGAAAGGAATTCCTCTTTATCCCATTTCTGTTCTATAGGTACCTGAGGTAATAATAGTCCTTGAAATCTACCAAATTTAACAATTAAACCATCTCCAGGAACATTAATCTGACTAAGTAGGTCCTCAGAATCAGAATACTCAATTTCAACAGGTGGAGTTAGAACAGTTACCTCAAAAACTAAAGAGGAAAATTCATGTTCTTCTACAGGAGAAAAACGAGGGTCATTAAGTGTAGATTCTCTTGAGAGGTCTATTACTTCTTCATACAATGATTTTATTCCTAAAGGGTAGCCGATGCAACCTCTTAGATGAGTTTCTCCATTTTCAAATACTTTAACGGTAACAAAAGCTCCCGTTGTAAATTTTGCTTGTTCAGGAATGGGTTCAATTGGTTTAGGTTTTTCATCATTTATGACCCAACTTTCAGCAGAATATCTAGCTAATTTAACTAAATAAGAACCAGTATCATTTTTTATTTCCATAACTTCAACCACCTTTTGCTTCAGTTATTATTTTTTCAATAGCTCTCCAATGACTACCTATCCAATAAATTTTTCCACATGCAGAACATTGCCAAAAACGATCATGATGTCTTTCTGTACCTTTAGGAATAAGGTTAATAATTTCTTGTTTGCTTTTTTCGATCAACTCATTGTTGCACATACTGCATCTAGTGTTCAGTGGGGGGATAGATATCTCTAAATGTAAAACATCATGCAACGTTTTGAGTTGATATCCAATGTCATTCATAGGTATAAACAAAAATTTCACACTTAATTTGTTGCATTTATTTACAATGTCTGATGATTTTGATAAAACAATCCGATTATCTTCAGAAGAGGTTTCTAACATTTTCTCAACTGATTCTTCTCTACGATAAAGAGTATCATAACCAAGAAACCTTAAGAAACGGGCCAACTTGCCAAGCATTGAATCTGCATAGAACTTACTCATTACTCTCCAACAATCCTACAGGAGCACAATTCTGACAGATATAGTGCCCTTCATGGAAGATGAGATTCTCTCTAAACTCTTTACAGTCGTCACAGTAGCCTGCTAGATCGGGAAGCTCTTCAGTAACTTGAGATTCTCCTAATACTTTCAAATATTCTTGTTCCAACATAATTAGTTGGGGAACAACCTTGAAAATATCTGTATCAGAACACATTCCAGCAACTTTACCTTCTTTAAGAATGACTAAATGTCTTATTTTTTGTTTGGACATTAATTGCATTGCTTGTATGATTGTCATAGTTTGTGGGGCAGTAATAACAGGACTTGACATCATATCTAAAGCTAGAACATCTGCAGCATTCGCGTTTACAGCAATAACATTCTTGATTAAATTCTCCTTGGTTATAATTCCAAGTGCTTTGTTATTTTGGTCAAGAACGACTATTGAGCCTATATTATTTTCAACCATTAATTTTGCGCAAACCTCAGCTGATGTCTCAAGAGATATAGAAACAACCTTTGTTGACATTATCTCACTGAGAGCAAGTTCGAATTTTTTTCTATCGAATATTGACTTCACTTTTAAAACATCCTAGTTGCTTATATTAACAGATGATTCTTGTGCCTTTAAAGTTTTTACATTTTCTGCTTTTTTTCCTCTATTTATTCAATAATCTCTGCATCGCCAGGTATGAATGGCAATAAATCGTTGACGGTCAAAGCATCTAGTTTGTAAAGCTCCTCAGAAGGGCACTGTTTTGCTAGTTTTGCTTTAATCTGATTTGCTATCTTACCTTTGGGAACATCTCCGGGTTTGATTTCAACATACATATTTGTTCTTTGATCAATACTGTTTACTGGCCCACCTATAATTTGAGCATAGTTCTCGAAAATTACTAGACCAACTGCATGGTTGATTTCAATATTCTTGAAATAATGCTTCTCACCATATATCATAACGCTACCTTTAGCTAAGAACTGCCCAGAAGGAGGAGTAAGACTAACTTGATCAGGCAGAACACGAAAGACATCCCCTACAAGCTTATTATCCTTCCACAAACTGGAGTAACTTAAAGCGAATATAGCTATTTCTTGAAAATCTTCTTCTGAAAGATTAGATATGCCATCTTTAGCTACGACATAAGGAGCACCATGAACGTCTGCATGGAAGAAATAGTCATTATCATCGAGATAGGTTTTTAGTATTTTCTCATTAGAAGTAGCATCTGTACCACCGATTATTAGGTTGTCACCACGTAAGAACCAATGGAATTTCTCATACCAGCGCTTATTTCTTTTAATTACCATGGGTGTTGATTCTACTTTCTCAATGATTTCTTCTTGAATAGATGCTACATCGTCAATCAGTTTCTTTGATCTTGCTATTGCCTCATTAGCACCGGGTATTTTTCTTCTAGCCTTCTTTGATTTCTCATAAAATGAATTAGCACTTTCCACCAAGGTTAATGTAAAATCTAGCTCAATAATTTCATTTTCGCCAATTTTTTCATTAAAAAGGCTCAGCCATAATTGTTTGGTTTTGGGGTTGATTTTCTCAAAAATCGAAGCTGACGGGATTCCTTTATCTCGAGCTAGTTCTAGCTTCTCAACTATGTTATCCCAAGGAACATCATTCTGTCTTGCAGTAACTATAGTTGTTAATAGTTCGTCTATTGTAGCAAAATGAGCATAGAGCAAATCTCCTTTTTGTTTCTCTTCTTCTTCTTGCAGTATTAGTTTTCCTAAATGATCTTGCTGACTCTGCATTGTTTTCTGGTATTTAGTTTTTTTTCCTGTTGTTACTTTCTTATCTTCAACATATTCAGGTTCTTCTTCCTGATTTGAGAAGAAATCATCAAGTTCATCATTGAATGATTCAACTTCAAGTTTTTCTAAATCGCTATATTTTGAGAGATCTAAAGGGGTGATATCAACAACCTCATCTTCATCAATATACTTTGTAAAAGTGAAGTTTCTTTCAGCAATCTGTTCCTTTAATACATTAATCTGGTTGTAAAGCAATTCCTTAGAATCATCATCTAGCTCGTCTAGGATCTTTGTTTGGATATCCGTTTTAGTTAAAATATCCTTTGAGTATAGTGGTCCTAGTCCAAGAATATCATTTAGAAAATTGACAATTTTGCCTTCAGCCTTTTTAATTTTTTCTTCAAATATCTCTTGAGTTAAAGTGGTGATGTTTTCGTTAGGAGAGGGGGGAAACTTGTAGAACTTTCCAGGATGAATATCACGATCCTTCATTCGTCTATAATGATAAGCAAGTATAATCTTATTATTGGGACCGACTAGAATGAAATTTCCGTCCCCAAACAACTCAACAACCAGTTTGTAGAAACCATCTTTGTAAGCAATCTCGAAAACTATAACACGATCAAGTTTCCTTTGGTAAAACTTGTTCACGGGTAGGTCTCTAATATGCTTTCTTAGTGTCATTACTTTGTTATTGGGTGATGCTGGTTTTTTTCTGACATATTTCGTAAGATGAAAGCGTTTCCCGAGCTCTATAACAAGCTCCATAGGACTTTCTGTTGACTTACGAAATCTTAATATAACTCGATTTTTCGATATTGAATAAATATTATTAACCCAGCTTCCAATTAATTTTGGTTGTAACTCATAAACTAAAGCAGATATGTCAATACTAGATAATGAAGTCTTCATGTCAATCACGGTGATTTAAATTGTCCACAGATAAATTAAAATTTACAGATAAGATTAAAAATAATTTGAAACCTAAGAACATTTTTCAAAAAATAAAAGATATGGCTATAATGAACCAAGTATATTGGTCTAAGGTTGTTCTCGCGTTTGTTGCAGGGATAATTTTTGGTGCAACACACTTTGTAAAATGGCCTGCAGCGTTAACCATGTTACTACTTTTCCTAGGAGTCTCTTTAGTCTGGATGTTAATATATAGAAAGAAGGAACCAGGTATCAAAGTCAGATCATATTTCACATCTGCAATGTTTCAATATTTCATAACAATGATTGCTATATGGACAATTGTATTCAACATGACTGGTGGTGTTCCTCCTTCAGATTGGTTTTAATGAAGTTTTAACTTCATCCATTCTTTTTCATTAAACGAATAAATTCTTAAATTGTAAAGAGTTGTAGAAACTATGAGCTCAAATAAGAAGAAAATTCCTGAAAAACAAGAAGAACTTGCGAAAAAGACAGGTCTATTCCACAGGAAGAGATTCAACTTAATATATACAGGCATCATTGGTCTACTCTTTGTAACAGGAATGACCTTAATTCTAGTGTTTTCAATAGGTGAAGCTCAGAATGATTATGGTTTCTTTGCAGGTTTAGGCGTTATGGGGTTAGCGATTATTCTTTTTACATCTCGTACAACATATAAGCACTCAGGACCAACAAAAGATACTGACGAAAAAGAAGAAGAGAAAAACGACGGTTTACAGATGCGAAGAAGGTAAACTCTCTTCAAGTTCAGTAATTTATCTGTTTTTTCTTACAAATGTAATACTTTAGGGTTACCAACAATCAAATATTCCGACAAAATATCTCTAATGAAGAAGATGGAAAGTAAAATGTTTGAAGAGAAAGTTGGTAAATTTCTCAATCGATATGGTAAAGTGAAAGTGTTAAGTGATGTCAACTCAGATGAAAATAATAGAATTTTGCCATATATTGTTTTCAATGAGGATCAAAAATTTGCTGTATTTGCCTTTCATTGGAAGAAAAGCATAGGAACTAACACTATCATAAGAACAGAGCACAAGTTAGAAGATATGAACTGTGATGGGGCAATAATCATCGGGAATAGATTTTCACAAAATTCCTATGACATGGTAAGTAACACAAATAAGAGAGGTAACAAGCGTATATTCCTTATTAAAATGGAAGAAATGAGTGAAATTTTAAAAATTTAAACCCATAGAAGCGATTTCGGGTATTCATTCAGGTCAATAATTTACCATTTTATTGATTTTTAGATGAATCCAAGGAAGAGGATTCAGTTTTATCTTTATGACAAAATCAACAGAAAAAAGAATAGGTAATGGTTACAGAAACATTAAAAAGTGAGGAGACGGAATTTGACTTGCCATGGTAATTTCTCAAATCCGTGAACCATTGACTCGAATAGTTCAACCAGTGATAATTTTCTTTGCTAAATTAGGACTTCATCCAACAGTATTCACTGTAACCGGATTGCTATTGTCAATTTCTACAGGAATATTTCTAGCTTTAGATAATTTCTTAGTAGCATTCATACTCATATTTTTTGGAGGAGCAATGGATTTCATAGATGGAGGAGTTGCTAGATACAGACAACTTGAATCAAAACAAGGCTCATTTCTGGATAGTATCTTTGACAGAATTAGTGACGTATGTGTTTTTGGAGGAATAATATTCAGCAGACAGGTTGATGCAATTACAGGAATAATAATGGTAACCGCTTCCCTTCTGATTAGTTATATTAGAGCAAAGGGGGAAAGTGTTGGAGTAAAGAAAATGGCTATGGGCATTATGGAGAGAGCTGAAAGATGGCTTGTTTTAATGGTTCTAATGTTCGTCATTCTTCTAGTGCCTTCATTCGGACTTCAAGTTGGTAATCTTGCTATTAATATTGAGTTAATTGGTCTACATTTTGCTATAACTGGTTTCTCAATTGGGTATATGGTATTAACAGGTCTTTGTGTTTTAACTGTAGTTCAAAGGTTCATTTATGTCTCAGTCCAACTAAAAGAGAGTGAACCTGTTCAAGAAATAAGTAAGTAACTGTTTTTCTTGAATTATTTTTGTTTTTTCATCATAAGAATATGCAATATATTGAGCAATAGCCCAAAGGGGAAACATTTTAAATTCTATACGTGAGAATAGCATGAAACGTGGTGATTTGGTGGCTAACAATAACTATGTTAACAAGAAGGGTAAGAAGAAGAATATTAACGATATAAAGGGAGAAAGACATAAAGAATCTATCAAAGATTTTTCACAAACTAAGGAAATTGTTAAGGTTCTCTCAGCAGAAGTTGGCGTTCTTGTTGAACAATTTCTAAACGCAATTTACAATGTTGATGTAGCCGACAGTTTTGCAGATGCTATTGTAACAATTTACAAGAAATTACTAGAAGAAGGAATTACCAAACCTACAGCTGAAAAAATCATCTGTGAATACTCAGCCAATTTAGATCGATTTGCTTCTATGTTAAAGAAGAAGGAAAATAAATAGTATATTCTGAGGTGCAACTTTGAGTATAATGGCAATATTCAATCCACTGATTACGCTCTATTATGGAATCATTTTCAGAACAAAATTTAAATGGCATTCCAGAAAAAAGAAGAATAAACAGAAATCTGTTAAGAATTTCTTAATAGGCAAATTCATGGATAAGGGTCTGAGTGATAGAACTATTAACAAACTAATCAATAATTATAGTAAGTTTGGTGATATTGTGTTTGATCGACAAATCCTTAGAGGCTTTTTAGAGTTAGACAAAACACTGCTTCATCAAGAAAGTAAAGTGAAAGCAAGAACTGAATCATAGATTTTTTTTGTTTATCAGTTTCGTAATGTTTATTTTTGATAGCAACTTAATTTATATGGGTTATTCTATGGCAAAACCAAGAAAACATAAAGGAGAAACTATTTTCAATTATGTTCCAGACTATTTACCATCATTCAATGTCGACAGTCCACTATATGTTAAACTACCTCCAGACAGAAAAGATTCAAGGTTAAAGGATGTCGAAAGAGAATTAATTGAATACTGGGATATCTTACATCCAATTGTTAGAGAATATATGATCATGATTGTAAAATATGTTAATGAACTCGGACAAGGAACAGATGATCTTGAACATCTCCGAAGATCACTGGACATTGAACTGAGCAACTCAGCTGAATTATCAGATGAAAATAGAAAATTTAAATCTCAAGTTGCTGATTTGATAATTGAGAAGAAAGCATTAAAGGAAAAATTAAGCGATATGATATCCGATAGACCTACAATTAGTACAGAAGAGTTGCAAAGCCTAAAAATGCTGATTTCTTCGAAATACGATATCTCCTCTGGAAGTCTTGATGAACTAATGGCGAAAGCTGTTCAAGAGGTACGAGAAAGTGAAGAGATAAAAAAAGCAAAAGAAGAAAGAGATAAGATGAAAAAAGAGTTAGAAGAAGCCAAGGAACATTTTGAGAAAACTCAAGCAGAAGTTGGTGAAACATTCCAAAAAAGATTATTGGAAAGTCAAACTCTCATCGAAGAACTTGAAGAAGAGTTAGCTGGCTACAAAAGTAATTAGAAGGGTATCATCATGAGAAAATGGAATTTTAAAATCATTTTAGCTGGTGATGGAGCAGTAGGTAAAACTTCTATCAGAGAAAGATATATGGGAAAAGGATTCCAATCAAGTTATCTTAAAACCATAGGCGCCGATTTCGCGACAAAAAAAACCGAAATGAATGAAGAACAGATAACATATCAGATATGGGATTTAGCGGGGCAGGACAGTTATCAAGCTGTCCGGAAAACTTTCTACAAAGGTGCAATTGCTGCAATTATGGTCTTTGATTGTCAAGATCCTAAATCTATGACTAATCTTTCTAACTGGATTGAAGAAGCAATAGAAGGTTCAAATAATGGTATTTTATCCTACTTTGTGATTGCTAACAAAGTCGATCTTGAAGAAAGCAGAAGAGTTTCGCGAGATATGGCTCTTGAATTTTGCAACCGTTTGGAAATCAAAACTGGAATTCGTTTTTTTTACAGTGAAACAAGCGCTTTAACTGGTCAAAATATTCAAGAAACTTTTGACTTTCTTACATATAGATTGTTATTAGTTAACAATGTTCAAGATGCTGTTCCACCAGAAGAAGTAGATGGAATTATTGATGTTAAAGAAGCAATGGGAACAAAACAAATAACAGAAACTCCAGTGAGTATGGAAACTGTTTCTCGTGATGAATTTGACGAGTTAGTAGAAAAAATAGAAAAACTTGAAGACAAATTAAATACCGTACAAGCAATATTAAAGCAAATTGTCCAAAAATTGAAGTGATTCTTTTTTTATCCCACTATTTTTTTTCCACAATGAGTACAAAATTCTGCTCCTTCTACAAGAGGTTCAGAGCAAGTTGAACACAATTCTTTTCTAGAACCTAAAGACGGGGATGAATCAGCATTGAAATTTACTGTTTCTGCAGGTCTACCAGAAGCATTTAGATTATTTCCTTGATTTATCCATTTAAGAGGTGGAGGACTAACAAAATTCTGCAGTAACTGTTCATAAAATGAGGTTGATTTCACATCTTCAATACTAGAAAAGAGTATAGATACTGTGAAAAGTAACCAGAGCAGAATACCTAAGGATATATCCCATCCAGTAGTGCCGATTCCATAGTTAATAATGAATACTGATGCTAGTAAATTGAGAAAGTATTGGAGACCTAGAACAAAGATAGCTGCAGGAATGAGATAAGAGAAAAGACTAATCAGTACATATCTTTTCAAACATATTTTTGGGAACTGAAAAGAATCTTGATAATTTTGTTTTGTTCCTGATTCTCTTACAGAAGTGAATAGTTTAGCTATTCTAAAAGGTGGAGAGATTATAGAAACAAGTAGAGCTGTAATAACTATGAAAATATAAATAATAACAATAGAATTTATTGAAGCTCTTAACGGTAGCAATGTGGTCAATAATCCTGTAACTATTAATCCTACTAATAAGAGGTGGGTCCCTTGCACAAAAAGGAATGAAAATAGCTGTCGTTTTGGCAATTCTAAGTTTGAAGCATTTTGTTTAGTTAATGTATTAGTTATTTTTTGATTAAGTAAATACAATAACAATGAAGATGGAATTATTGACACTACAAGAACTGTAATATAAATCCATGGAGAAGTAAGAGAAACAGATATCAATAAACAAGAAAGACCTATTTGAAATATTAATAATAGTGTATACGATAGACCTAGAACCGAGAATAATAGAATTTCGAGCAAAGTAAGGTTCTTAAAGAAACGTAAATCAATCTTTGGGGGATTAAACATTTCAGAATAGTTAGTATGATTCTTTGTTTTAATTGGGAGAACGGAGTCAGAAACTTTCCATGCAAATTGATTACCGTTAAAATGATCAGGTAAATTAGTATTAGATGTCTCTAATGGTTCATCCCCGTACAAGCGTCTAGCTGTTGGATAATTATAAGTTTGCTCAATGACTGATTCAGGTTCAGAAGGAGCTTCCTCAATGTTTGCTTGAAGTTCAGTTCCACAAACTGGACAAAAGACAACTTTGTGAGGTAGTATAGAATAACATATGGGGCACTTCTTTGTGGAAATAGGACTCACCTAGAGACAACTTCTTGCTTTGTCTTTTATAACTCCGCAATACCTACATGACATCTCAGAATAAATAATTGAGGTAAAATATAGCAGTAAAAAGACACTATTGCAATAGGTTCGAAAATTTCGAGTAGTTTAAATAAGTGAAAAATCGATAATAAACTGGTTACAGTAAATGAGTGAAAAGCCTAAAGATGATTCTCAAACATTTTCCGAATTTAAAGTATTGACAAATAAAATTGAGGAAATGGTAGCTAGAACTCCAGACGTTGCTCTTGAAAGCGATAATGGAGATGTGACAGAAGTGGAACAAGAGATAAAGGAAGATGTAATGATTACTGAATTAGGTGAAGATGGGCAACTAAAAAGTGAAAGTGAACAAGAGATAGATGACGTTGAGAAACAAGCAACAGATCTTGAAAAGCAAATAGGAGTTGTTCAGAAAGAATCAGCTAAAGTATCAAAAGAAAAACGATTGGAGGATATAACTAAAATCGAGAATGCACTTTCACAGCTGTTTGAAAAAGCAAACATTTCAGTAAATGATTTTTACTATTTAACCAAAGAAGTAAAGAAAGAAGACATAATTAAAAGAATTGAGGGGAGATTACATTCATTAGAATCCATTAAAATAATCCATCAAGAAACTTTGAGCTACCCTTTTGCACTTTGTAAAATCGAGAATAGCTTCAAAGCAATACTTCCTTTAGATTTGGATGGAATCTTACTACCCACATTTCTTTCAGGAGATAAAAAGCAATTAAAACTGCTAGCTGTGGGGAAGAAAGAATTCAAAGATATTGAAACCAAAGAAAGAGAAAACCTGATTCAAGCGATAAACAAAATTCAGATGAATCTAGTAAAATTACTGAATAGAGATTCTCAAGAAAGATTAAGCAAAGTGGAAGTCAAGAAATCCAATATCATCGAACTTGATGAAAAAGTGATATTGGACCATATCACTGATTATGAGAAGAAAATAGGCAAAACACACAGTTATCACTCGGAACTCATCCAATTTTTAAATAGCTTAAGAGAAACTATTGAGAATGACAAACAAATTTGGAAGGAAACTGACTTTGAAAAGGTGCTTCAAGAGATTAGACCCCAACTGAAGGTTAAACAAGAGGAATATGCTGCAAAAGGGAGAGATGCTAAAGTTAACTTCATAAAACTAAAACGAACTCAAAAACAAATCGGTGCTAGAACAAAGAGGCTACAAATAGATGAAAAAAGGGGTAAAAAGGTAACAAGGGAACAAAAGGAAGACCTGATCAATCAATTACGAAGATTCCAAGCAAAAAAGAAAAGGATTCAGGACTCAATTAAAGGAACTAAAAAGCAAGAAGATATTCTTGAAAAATGGATAGAAATATTTTCAGTTGAGGGATTACCGGAGATTTGTGAGAAATTGCTATTTTACTTTGGTAGTTCCATAATCAGGCTATTAGAGGAAGCAATTCAAAATCAAGATATAGAGACTATTCTAGACGAAACAGCGAGAATCAAATCAGTTATAGAAGCTATAATTGTTCACGTTATTTATGTTCCAATAAATATTGTTACCTTTTCTGCAAAGCAGGTAAATCAGGATATGGAAGGAAAGTTGCTCTAT
The DNA here is from genome assembly GCA_023705945.1 of Candidatus Heimdallarchaeota archaeon. GTDB lineage: Archaea > Asgardarchaeota > Heimdallarchaeia > Heimdallarchaeales > Heimdallarchaeaceae > UBA460. The sequence continues at coordinate 12,515 of BPTM01000050.1, read as the reverse complement.
TTTGAACCAACAGGAGAAACAAAATTTCTGAAACCAACAATAAACTAAAATTAAGCAAGAGTAAAATAATCATTTGAACAACTTTATTAGTGCTTATTTTTGGTACCATATAGATGAAAGAACAAATCGTAATCTGTGAAAACCTTTCGAAGATCTTCACTGTAGGAAATAGTGAAGTGAAGGCGGTTGATAATGTATCAGTAAATTTTGAGAAAGGAGAATTTTCATCCATTGTTGGTCCTTCAGGTTCAGGTAAAACAACATTGTTAAATTTGGTAGGAACATTGGAAGTACCTACAGAAGGAAGAATAATAATCAACGGAACAGATTTAAGCAATTTCACAAGAGACGAGTTAACAAACTTCAGGGGGAAGAATCTAGGGTTTGTGTTTCAGTTCTTTAACCTGATTGAGGGATTGACAACTTTCGAAAATATTGAACTACCTTTAATCTTTGACTCTGTACCATATGAGCAAAGAAAGAAAGCAGTTGATGTTTTGATTCAAGATTTCAATTTAGATTATCTAAGAAATAAATTTCCAGAAGAACTGAGCTCAGGGGAAAGGCAAAGAGTGTCAATTATGAGAGCACTAGTAAATGACCCAATTATACTTCTAGCAGATGAACCGACGGGGAATTTAGATTCAAAGACAGGAAGAGCAGTGCTAGATCTATTTGCAAACCTGAACAAAGAGAGAGGAACATCAATTTTGTTAGTAACACACGATCTATCAGCAGCAAAACGTGCGAACAGAACTCTTCACATGCACGATGGGAATATTACTTTCGATATGAAGAGAGAAGAGATGATTCCAGAAGAAATCTAATCTAAGACAACTATTCAAGATTTAAAAAGCGCCGAAAAGTGAATGGGGTTTTGTTTAAAGAGTTTTATCTTGGTTAAATAACTAATAAGAAAAATAATTAAACCTAAATTTTTAGGTTTAGTATTTAAAAGACAAAATGCGTTGCCGATAACTCTATAAATGCATCTTTCACAGCTTGAATTAATTAAAATATAATAGATTTCGAGTAAAATAATTCGCGGAGTATATATTATGTCTTTAAGAGGATATATAGTAAGACGAGTCATTTATATTCTTCCTGTTATGCTAGGTATCACTTTGATGAACTTTACATTGATTAACGTCAGTCCTGGTGATCCTGTCTTGGTTAGATTGGGTCTAATTCATTGTGAGACACCGGAATGTTACAACTCGGCGTATAACAGAGAAGCAATAGAAATGGGGCTGCTGGACAATGACATGTACACAGTTCCATGGTTTGAAAGATATATTGATTTCGTCAATGATTTATTGCATTTTGACCTCGGGAGAAGCTGGTATAATACGCAAGCGGGAGTAGGAATACCTATCTCGCAACTGATAAGTGAACGTGCAGTGTATACAATTACACTAAATGTTTTATCGTTCATTTTCTCACTATTGCTAGCTACAGCAATTGGTGTTGTTTCAGCAACCAGACAAAATTCAATTTGGGATCGATCGTTAACTATTGCTATGTTATTGGGATACTCTATGCCTCTTTTCTGGCTGGCAAAACTAATCATGTTGCTATCCTATTCGCTATTCAACTTTACTGGAGTAGTGAGCAAAGATGCATTCAAGACACCACTATTTCTTAACCCGGATTTCTACAAATACCTGATACTGCCGACGCTGGCATTGACGCTAGGAGGACTAGTGTTTATGGCAAGGTTAGTAAGATCACAATTGCTAGAAATTCTAAGACAAGATTATGTAACAACGGCAAAAGCTAAAGGATTAGATAATCGTGCGGTAATTTACAAGCACGCTTTCAGAAACGGCCTTCTACCAATAGTAACAATCATCGGTAACTCATTACCAGGATTGTTAAGTGGAAGTGTAATGGTAGAATCAGTATTTGGATGGCCTGGATTAGGAACACTCTTTTTGGAGGGCGCACTTTTCCGAGATTATCCACTAATGATGGCTACGAACACAATCTTCCCACTGCTGTTCTTAATAGCGCGGTTACTCACGGATATCACGTATGTGTTTATCGATCCACGGATTAAATATTAGAGGGTTATAAATGGCAACTATAGATAAAAAAGTAGAAAAAGAAGAATTTCTTCTTGACGAAAAAACGTTAAGAGAAATCGAAACAATGAAAGGAGCCGGTCAATGGTCGATAGTATGGCGCCGTATCAAGAAAGACAAAATGGGAATGTTAGGTTTGTACATCGTACTCTTCCTAATTATGATGGCCCTAGTTTCTTGGTTACTACTTATGATTGATGATTGGTTAACAAGTGCTAACTTACTCCTTGGTGACCCTAATAATCCTGGAAGTCTCAACAACTTGTACATTGAATTGTGGTTCCCTGGCATGGATCCGGCCAACCCTATTGTGCTTTTCCAACATCCAAGGGGGCTATTCGCAGATCAATCAACCTTACCTCCTTCATGGGAACACCCATTCGGAACTGATCGTCTTGGACAGGACATGCTTTCCAGAGTCTTCTTTGGAGCATCTGTATCTTTAGCACTAGGTTTTATTGGACAGATGACCACAGTAATTATAGGTACAGTTCTAGGTTCACTCGCAGGTTTCTATGGTGGTATTATAGATAACGTCTTGCAAAGAGTAGTAGAAATACTATACTCTATGCCTGGATTTATCTTGATGATTTTTATCATTGTACTGTTTGAAGACGTGAAGATACCGGGTGGTAAATACGCTGTGGTAATAGTGTTCTTCTCACTTATTGGGTGGGGAGGAACGGCACTGATTATAAGATCCAATTTCTTCTCTCTAAAAGAGCAAGATTTCGTAGAAGCAGAACGCGCGTTAGGTGCGTCGGATATGAGGATTATCTTTAGGCACATCTTGCCTAACTCATTAGCCCCATTGATTATTATTATAACACTGGGTATAGCTAATGTAATCTTTACGTTTGCAGCCTTAGCCTTTTTCGGTTTCGGAGATCCTAACGCAATTTCATGGGGTGACGATCTTAACAAATGGCAAAATAACTTGCTAGATTACCCATGGATGCCAATGTTTCCAGCGTTGTTCATTTTCTTTACAGTTCTCGGTTTTAATCTACTCGGGGACTCATTAAGAGATGCATTAGATCCAAGATTGAAGGATTAATCCTTCTCTCAAACTTTTTTCTTTTTCATTTTACATGTAATTAGAATGCAATTGTATTTTCATAGGTATATTAACTATTTCAAGCATTATCTTATTGATAAGCTAGTGGAAGCTTATCCTTTACTAAATATATAGATATTTAGTGACTCCAAAATCGGGTGTAGACTATTTTGGGAGGGAGTTACCATATTCCAAAGGATAGTAGGTTTTAACTTTGCACTAGAAAATTGGTGGGTATTTATACGAATTTAAGTATATATTAGTGAGGCAAAATGACCACTGTCATCAAAAAGCTTGACTTCAAACCATTAGAAAGTCCCAAAGACAAGGTTACTATTCCTGAGTTTTTAATTAATGGGAAACTAGAAAAATTTGACTGGCAAAAAAACCACAGCCATTTTTTCCAATTTCTAGAGATAATATCTAAGCTTCTTCGCAAAAATATTCCTGAAAGAGTTTTCACTGACTCTGTTCTACATTTTCAAAATATTTACACGCTGTTACTAGAAAGTCATCAGAATGACTCTAGTTTTCAGAATGATGATATTCTTGCTTACTTTTTAGCTGTTCTAGACTACAATATGACCATAAACGGTAAAGAGATTCAGGTTAAGAATATCTCAAGAATTCTTAGATTCTGGGGAATGGACAAAGATTATGAAACTTTCTTGAAGAAAATCGCTCTAGCTAAACAGAATCTCGAAGATGCTGACCTACTAAAGTTTAGTTCGGACTATTGTATTAAAGAACTGCAAACAAAAGTCTTCCAATGGTTCAAATATCTAGAAGAATTACTACAGACTCGACACGAGAAACTTGAGATGATAAAAGAGAGAGTGTTAGGATTGTCAGAAAGAAAAATCGTACCCTATGCTAAACTACGCGAATCTGCGCTTACAATGATAGTGGTATTTTTCCCAACATATATCAATCTTCCAGCTGCAAGGTTAGTTATTTTGTTGAATTTGCGAAGAGATTTTCAAGTGAATTTAACAGCTCTACGTAAAAGAGTGAAAAGATATCAAGAAAGATTACAGTTATATTAATTAATTTAGTATAAAAGAACTATTTCACCACATTCTCTTTCTTCTTTGGAGCAGTTAAAATTATTGTTTACAACAGTTTTAAACGTAATTAAACGGTGGAAGCTATGATATTCATTGTAGAGCAAGACAGACAAACTTATAAAAGTATAACAAACAACAGAATTAAGCGTTTGTAAAAATACTAGTAAGTGAATTGCATGAGTAGACCGCCGGAAGAGGTTTTATTAGAAATAAAAGGGCTAAAAACATACTTTTTTACAGAGGAAGGAGTCGTAAAAGCTATAGAAAGCATAGACATCCTTGTCCATAAATCAGAAACACTTGGACTTGTAGGTGAGTCAGGTTCAGGAAAATCAGTAACCGCGCTTTCAATTTTAGGTATTGTTCCAGATCCTCCTGGTAAAATACTTGAAGGTGAAGTAATTTTCCATGGACAAGATCTACGCAAACTCAGTGATTCTGAAATGCGTAAGATTCGTGGTAACCAAATAGCTATGATATTTCAAGATCCTATGACTTCACTCAATCCTGTTTTTACTGTTGGTGATCAAATTAGCGAAGCTATTATTCTTCACCAAAAAGTTTCTAAGAAAGAAGCCCGTGAAAAATCTATCAAAATAATGTCCCTTGTCGGTATTCCAAGTGCTGACGAGCGTGTTGATAATTATCCCTTCGAATTCTCTGGAGGCATGCGCCAACGTGTTATGATTGCGATGGCTCTAAGCTGTAATCCTGAACTATTGATTGCAGATGAACCTTCAACTTCCCTTGACGTAACCATTCAAGCTCAAATTCTCGAGCTTCTGAAGGCTACCAGTGAAGAGTTCGATATGAGTATTATTCTAATTACCCATGACATGGGTGTAATTGCCGAAATGTGTGACCGTGTAGCAGTTATGTATGCAGGTTTCATATGTGAAGTTGGAGATATTATGATTATCTTCAAAGCACCCTATCATCCATATACTCGCGGTCTTCTAGGAGCTATCCCTCGACCTGATGCAGCGCGTGAGGATCTCACGATTATTCGTGGGTCTATTCCAAACCTCATTAATCCTCCATCAGCTTGTCGTTTCCATCCCCGATGTGATTACTGGATGGAAGGGTTATGCGAACGAGTTCTTCCAGATATTGTAACAATTGAACCAGGCCATGATGTAAGATGCCACATTTATACTGAAGAAGGTAAAGCTTGGATGCAACAACATGGTGAGAAACGCGAAATATCAGTAATGCCTAAAAAGGCTATAGCAGGTTAGGTGGAAAAGAAAATGAGTACAGAATCTTTTATAGAAAAAATCGCTTCAAAGCAAGCAGACAAAGGGCTAGTATCTAGCAGAATCAGAACAAAGGAAATGGAGGAAGATGTTGTTCTGGAAGTTATCAACCTTAAGAAATTCTTTAACATCCCAATTCCTTTTGAAACGACTTGGTTCATGCTTGCATTCGTAGCCTCAGTAGTAGTCTTTGCGTTCAATGCAGTAATAGGATTAAGCTTAATGGCTGGAATTATTGTTCTTTACTTCCTATTGCCAAATGTCCCACCATTTAATAAGCGACCAAAAGTTGCACATTTGAAAGCTGTTGACGGGATAGATTTACGAATTCGTAAAGGAAAAATAGTTGGACTAGTAGGAGAATCTGGTTGTGGAAAAAGCACAGCAGCAAAAACAATAATCAGGTTATTAGAGCCAACTGCAGGATCAGTATATTTCAAAGGAATAGACATAAATCGTCTAACATCGGTAGAGATGAAAGAAATAAGAAGACATTTGCAAATAGTGTTCCAAGATCCATATGCTTCGTTGAATCCAAGAGCTACAGCGCATGATATCATTATAGAACCATTTGCAATACACGGAGTAGCATCAGGAGATGAAGCAAGTTACAAAGTGTTGACACTGCTAAAAGATGTAGGTCTAGCACCACATCACGCATATAGGTATCCACACGAATTCAGTGGAGGACAGAGACAAAGATTGGGAATAGCAAGGGCACTAGCGCTCGAACCAGACTTTATAGTAATGGACGAACCTGTCTCTAATCTTGATGTTTCCGTCCGCGCAGCTATCATTCAGCTCATTCTCGAACTACAGAACAAGATGGGTCTAACTTACCTTTTCATCGCTCACGATCTTTCTTTAGTTAAAATCCTCTGTGACGAAACTAACGTAATGTATCTCGGTAAGATTATGGAATCCGGTACCTCCGATGAAATCTTCGAAAACATGATGCATCCTTATACTAAAGCATTAATTTCAGCAGTACCTATAGCCGACCCTACTAAACGTTCTAAGAAGATCTTCCTTACTGGTGACATTCCAACACCAATTAATCCCCCCCCAGGCTGTAAATTCCAAACTCGTTGCCCCCTCGTTTCTGACATTTGTCGTCTTGAAGAACCACCAGCTAAATGGTACTCTGCTACTCATGTCGCATATTGTCACAACATTGAAGGTGGAGAGGAAACCCCAGAAGTTTACGTTAAATAACTCTTTTTCTTTTCTCTTTTCTTCTCATTTTCTTTTCTTAAAGGTTGAAAAATCTATAATAAGTTAAATAAGACTTCAGCATTATAAAATTTAATCCACTTGAAGAATTTTATTAGTAAAATGTCACTTTATTTTCTGCTAGGATTTTAACAAGGTTTATTAATTTAGTTTCAGAGTATTAGTTGTTATTTATTCACGGAATTAAGGTTTTGTGAGGAATACATTATGAGTAGAGTAAATCTTGAATCGGCTCAAAACAATGTTGAGCGTGTGACTACTAATCTTAATGAGCTTCAACAGATTCTTTCTAGCAAGAAAGATGAAGTAGCAACTAAGATTGGTGAAATCAACGGAATTCTATCTACTTACTTCAAACAAGCTGATGATCTCAATCAACTCATTGCTCAAGAAGAAGAGAAGAAGAGCAATAACACCGCTGAATTAGATCAACTTAATCAGAAATTACAAGAACTTACCCATAATAAAGACGTTCTCCAGTCAGAGATTTCAAGCAAGCAAAAAGACATACAACAACTTTTGAATCTTATTATGGAAAGGGAACAAATTTCTACCGAGCTTAAAATGCAAGTAGATTCTCTTACAGAAAAGATGTCTAGTTTCAAAAGGAAAATAGAAGAACTAGATGTTCTTAGTCAAACAACTTCTAGTGAAACATCTGAAGCAATTAGAAGCAAAGAAATCCGATTAGCAGATTTGAACAGGCAATATACACAAATGATTTCACGTTCAAAAGCTTTGAAATATCTAGTCAAAAAAGATATTGTAGTTCTGCCTGAGGTTCAGGTTATCCGCAGTTTAACTACCCCAGGTATTAACACAGAGGAGAATCTTAAGAAAATGTCTGGAGTTTCTGAACAGATTATTAGAAATATTCTTGTTGAACTTGCTAAACGAGAAATAATTTCCTACGAACCTCATACAGGAAGATTCCAGGTTATAACGGAGATTGATATTTAGGTGATTGATATGGCAGAAGAAGAAAGAATGATAACAATTATTGGTGACATCAAACGAGATGTAGAGGAATTAACTTCCCGAAATACTTCAGTTATTTCAAACACTAATCAAACATTAGAATCTGTAGTAGAGGATATTAGAGCAATTCCTGAGTATGTTAACACACTCAAAAGGAATCTAGAAGATTTAAAGCAAGCTAGCGCAGATTTAGAGCAACAAATAATTCAAACCAACCAAGCTATTGAAACGGTTTCTGCTGAAATTGAAATTAATGAAAGTAAGAAAATAGAGTTAGAGGATACTGAAATCGAAAAGAGAAACAAAAAACAGAATCTTGAAGCTAGCATATCTAATCAACAAAACGAAAAGAATAGATTGGAGCAAGAGCTAGAACATCTTTCAAGCTCAGCAAAGAACAAAGAAGAAGCTTACAGCCATCTAGAAGCGAAATCTACGCAAGATCTAGAGGATATGGAACAAAAGATAGTCGAGGCTCAATCAGTTCTGACAAAAGCAAAAGAAGATAACAAGCTTATTGTTTATCTAATGGATTCTGGTTTACTTGACGTTCCAGAAGCTGAAATTGTTTCAATTGTTGCTTCCTCTCCAGATGGATTAAAGCTTGATGAAATTAAGAGTAAGGTTACTATGGCGACAGTAAGAGTTCAACCGGTTCTTAATAACTTACTTGAGAAAGTACTAGAATACGATAGTTATTCAGATTCCTATAGAATTCTAGAAACACTAAGAAAGGAATTCCGTTAAGTATAATTTTAGCACTAGAGGAGAGGGATTTTTCCTTTTATTTATTTTGGTGAATTACAGAGATAGCGTAATTTTTTTAAACATAGGAGAAAACAGAGCTCAATCCGTATAATATATACGTAAAGAGGTTATGGCATTGTCAAATTATGTCGAACGAGTATATGAACATGTTGTGGAAAAAAATCCATCGGAACCAGAGTTTCATCAAGCTGTTAAGGAAGTCCTTGATAACTTGATACCTGTTTTCGAAAAAGAACCAAAATTTGAAAAGTACAAAGTTTTGGAAAGAATAACCGAACCTGAACGCACAATAATATTCCGTGTTCCTTGGGTTGACGACAAAGGTGAAATTCAAGTAAATCGCGGTTTCCGCGTGCAATTTAATTCAGCCATTGGTCCTTTCAAAGGAGGCCTACGCTTCCATCCTAGCGTTAATCTAGGTATTATCAAGTTTTTAGGATTTGAACAAACCTTTAAAAATTCTTTAACTGGCATTCAAATGGGTGGTGGAAAAGGTGGTTCTGATTTTGATCCTAAAGGTAAGTCAGATAATGAGGTGATGAGGTTCACTCAATCATTCATGACTGAATTATTCCGATATATAGGTGGTCGGGTTGATGTACCCGCTGGAGATATTGGAGTTGGAGCAAGAGAACTTGGTTATCTTTTTGGTCAGTGGAAAAAAATTACACAAAGATTCGAACCCGTTTTAACTGGAAAAGCAAGAGAGTGGGGAGGTTCGCTAATTAGACCCGAAGCAACAGGTTATGGTAATGTCTATTTTGCGGCTGAAATGCTTAAAACAAGAAATGAAGATTTCAAAGACAAAATTGTTTCTATATCTGGATCTGGAAATGTTGCTCAATATGCAACACAGAAATGCATTGAACTAGGTGCTAAAGTAGTGACTCTTTCTGATTCAAGCGGTTTCATTTATGACCCCGAAGGTATTACCACAGAAAAACTAAACTTCGTTCTTGATCTTAAAAATGTTAGAAGAGGACGTATTAGTGAATACGCTGAGAAATTTGGTTGTGAATATCATCCTGGTGAGAGACCTTGGAAAATCCCTGTTAAAATTGCCTTACCATGTGCTACACAAAATGAACTTAATGGTGATGAAGCTAAGATTCTTGTTGATAATGGAATCATAGCGGTTTCTGAAGGAGCTAATATGCCTTCTACTCTTGAAGCAACAGATATTTTCTTAGAAAACAAAATTCTCTTTGGTCCTGGAAAAGCAGCTAATGCTGGAGGTGTTTCTACATCTGGATTAGAAATGGCTCAAAACTTTAGTTTTGTCTCATGGGATAGACAACAAGTCGATACAGAACTACATAAGATAATGATCAACATCCATAAGACTGTTTATGACGCATCAGTTGAATATGGTGAACCAGGAAATTATGTTTTAGGTGCTAACATTGCAGGTTTTAAGAAAGTAGCTAACGCAATGATTTCTCAAGGGCATTGGTAGAAAATATTTCGACGTTTAGTCGAAATTTCTTCTCTTTCTTTATTTTCGTTTTTCATTGGGTTTAATTATCATTCCCTCTCCCCTTTGGGCATCGATGGCAATCGTCAATGGTTTTTTAGTTCTAACGTGACGAACATATTCTAAATCATTAACACTCTTTTGACTAGCTAACCAATCCCAATCAATCTTGTGTTGTTCTGAATTGTGTTTAATGTGCAAATAGCCTATATTTGCTGTAACAAGATTATGGAAGAAATGACTTCCTTGAGAAAAATCTATGGTGAAATCATCTGTCGTAGCTTCAATGATAGTTTTTGCTCCACTGATATTATTCCATTTTGCAGGAATCCCTAGAAAACGATCTGCAGTCCCCCAACGACCAAACCCCATTAATAAATATGGACGCTTTTCTTCTAACATTTTGGCATTTAACTTATCAATTTCCTCAACAATCTCAAGTGTAGCTGTTTTGTCAAAAGTTTCAGGCTTAACATAGATAATGTCCTTTACGTCTTTCACTATTAGATTCCCGGAGACATGTGTGGAATATGCGAGTACCTTTTGCAACTCCACTGATTCAAAGTCCTCGTTGGATATAAGTTCTTGATGTAAAAACGGTCTTATTTGTAAAATATAAAATGTGTCCGCATCTCCTTTTTTTTCTCCGAAATTGCAAGCATATTCAATCTCTATTGAACTACCAAATGCTTTCTCGCCCACTGTTAACAATCGAGTAATAAGCTTGGCTAAAGGAAATGTCTCAAATTTTAGTTGATTATTGAAAGTGATTACCGGAGAACCTTTCCCGAAAAAGCCTGAATTCAATGTCTCTGAATCGAAATTATAAGTATCCGCGATTCTGGTTAACGTTCCATCCTTTATTGCATCAGATAAATTAAGTTTAGCAAGATAAGGAGCATCATCTAGAATATCAAAGTCTTCCCTTGTCAAGTCAACTGCATAGTAATATTTTTGACTCTGTTTGAGAAGAATTTCTGGAGTTGAATAAAAATTCATCTTAGGATATTTAGGGCAGAATCTTAAAGCAGATTCACCATCGACAATTGTTTTTCCAAGACCCAATGCGACATGAGCAATTCTGTCTTCAGGTTTCATATATTCACCAAATGGGTAATAATTATAGGAAGAAGCTGTACCTGAGAAATCGGGATATATCCGATTGTTGTGCTCTTTTCCCACTACTTTCTGGATAACAACAGCCATTTTTGATTCTTCAATTGTCTGATTAATTGTCTCTGCATAAGACATAGCTAGAGATAAGAACTGAGATGCATATACTAATTTGATAGCAATACATAATTGATTCAATCTTTCATTTTCACTATTAGAATTATTTGGGATCATGTAAGTGTTAAATATACCAGCAAAAGGCTGATAAGCTGAATCTTCTAATAAACTTGAAGACCTCACAGCAACAGGTCCATCGATATCCTTCAAAAGATATTTCAGATCAGATCTAATACTCTTAGAGAGTTTTGATTTTACGAATTTCTCTTTAATCTGCTTATCTGATACCCCAGACAATGCAAAACTGAGAAGATTATTATCTTCCATAAAACGGTCATATTCATCAGTTCCAATTACAATAGTCTGAGGGATTTCAATTGAAATATTTTTAAATTCTTCTTGTAACAAGAGAGAGTTAATCAAGAACATAAGAAAGGCCAAACCTCGTCCTTTGCCACCAAGGGAGCCAGGACGCAGTCTTAAAAATAAAATTTCTGAATGGTAATTTTCTCTACTGAAATCATTAACAATCCCTCTTGTTTTTTCAATCACTACTTCTTTTATGGTTGAGAGCAAGAAGTCTCTAAGTTCTTCTCCTTTGAATTCAGAAACCTTTCGTGGTCGTAATTTCTCAGCTATCTCAAATTCTCCTCTTGCACTCAACCAATTTGAGAAATAATCACTTTGACCATGGTAAGCTAGAGATTCAAATGGGACATGCTCAATTTCCTTATAAAAGTTGATTATATCACTAGCTCTTCCTATCTCAATACCGCTAGCATCTCGAAAAACGAAGTCACCGAAGCCTACTCTATCAAGCAACCACTTTCGTAAATCCGAAAGCATACTATGTGATTTCTTGTAAAGAAAGGAAATGCCTTTTTTATGTGCCTTTTCTCGATATTTTTCCTTTGATGATTGTAAAATCATTGGCATGTTAGGATAATCTTCTTTAACCTTTTTAGTAAATGAAAAACCAGCTTGTTTATCTAATATATTATTGCGAGGGAATTCAACATCACTAACGATACCTAATACGCTACGTTTATACTTCTTGTAGAGTTTCATTGCCTCCTCATAATTCTCAGCAAGAAGAATCTTGGGTCTGATTCTCATTTTTAGTAAATCTTGAAAGTCATTGGTACCCTCTGTAATAAGACGATGTGTTTGACGCATAATTTCGCCATACATTTCAGGTAGAAGTAGGGAATAGAAACGTATTGAATCTTCAACAAATATGAAAACTTTAACTTGACCAGCTTTCGTATCGTATTCAGCATTTATCTTATCTTCAAGATGTTTAATAATTGCAACAAATATTTTAGAATCACCATTCCAAACAAAGGTACGATCTATCCCTTCACGTTT
>BPTM01000049.1 GCA_023705945.1 Candidatus Heimdallarchaeota archaeon | reverse complement strand
TGATGTATCTGATCCGTATATTATCGAAAATTACAATATAACTACTACAGATAATTATGCAATAGATATAGTAACTAATTCAAAGTACTTCACTATTCGTAACTGCTTTCTAAGCGCAAATCAAGCAGGAATTTTTATATCAACTGCAATAGATTATCTTGCTGTTGTTGAAAATAATACGTTCTTCTGCCTTCCAGATGAAATCAAGGATGGCATTATCATAACTTCCTCATCTGCTAGCACAATTCGCAATAACACTTTCCTAAATACCTTTCGTGGAATTTATCTTTATAATGGTGGTTCAACAATTATTTCGAATAACTCTTTCATATATAACTCTGAATATGCAATGAGTATAACAAATTCTGTTGGTTGTATTCTAGCTAATAACACCTTAATTGAAAGCAGTATATTCATTGATTAAGACACTATTGGTGATTATGCATCTTATGATGTAGAAAATAATACTGTGAATAATAAAGAACTTGGCTATTTCTTTAATGAAGAAGATTTGGAAATACTCGATCCTGAATATGGGCAATTAATCTTAATTAATTGTACAAGGGTACTGGTTGCAAATCAAACATTTGCTGATACAACAAATGGATGTTTTATCAAATATTCCGAAAATATAACTTTGATAGACAATTATTGTACAGGTATTCAAAAATACGCATTTCACATAGAAGAATCAGAAAATGCATTGATTGAACAAAATATCTTCCAAGATAATTATTATCGTTGTTTATTCATGCAAGATTGTTATTATAGCACTATTTTCAACAATTCCTTCTTTAATACAGTGATATATGATACATATCTGTACTCTTGTCATAACAGTATAGTAACAGATAATCTCTGCACTGATAGTCTAGTTGGTATACATTTTGAGATGACAACTAACTCCCTAATAGCAAATAATACCTGTACAGGAAATAATAATGGAATAATAATATATACGTCAACTAAGATGGAAATTGTAGATAACATAGTATCAGGTGATGGTTATAGGGGAATCTGGTTAGAAGATTCTAATAATAATACAATAACAAAAAATACTTGCTTTGGAAAAACAAACGGGTTTATTTTGGATACTTCTGATTACAATCAAATCTACAACAATTCTTTTCACAGCAATGGTTGGTATGGATTCGAATTGAATTCAGGTACTGGAAATGAAATATATTTCAATAATTTCGTGGATAATTGTCGATGGATAGGAGATGTTCCACAAGCTTTCGATGAGGGAATAAATAATACTTGGTACAATGAAAGTTATAATATAGGAAATTACTGGGATGATTGGGATGGTCTTTCTAATTATACTATTGATGGACTTTCAGGGTCAGTTGATCCTTACCCAATAGATTATTTCAATCCTTATTTCTTAACTACATTAGATGTTGAATATGTTTTTGGAACCACAAATAATAACATAACTTGGATGCCATTTGATTGGTCTCCCAAAAATTACTCAATATATAAAGACGATGAATTTCTCTTCGGAGGTCCTTGGGATGGATCGAGCATAACTGTAGACGTTGATTCTCTAGCTATTGGTTCTTACATCTACAGGTGTACCGTATTTGACCGTTTTAATAATTATGCAAGTGATACTGTAACAGTTACAGTTGCTACAAACGAACCTCCAGTATTAATCCCAACAGATAATATAACTTATCATTTAGGTTCAGTCAATAATATATTGAGTTGGGATGCAAGTGATGCTGATCCATATGTATATTATATCTATTTTCAAGGAAATCAATTACATACTGGTTTTTGGACTTCAGATTTCCCTATATCCATACCAATAGATGGCCTTGGTTTAGGTGAATATAATTATACTATCGTTGTTCAAGATGAATTGGGTAATAACGCATCTGATACTGTCTTTGTTATTGTGATTCCAGCGGTTCCTGAATTTAACAACTTAGGTTTAGTTTACTTCCTTCCAATGTTGTTAGTAGCAAATTACATAGTTATTATCAGAATAAAAAGAAAGTTAATAAAATAACTTTTCTTCTTTTTTTATTTCTTTAAAATAAATTGATTTAATCTCATTTTTTTCATTTTTTAGTCATATCAAATTCTTCTTTCATTTCTCTTACTAGTTCAGGTTTAGTGAAAACATCTATTGCAGTCATTGCCAATGCTTTTGTTATCTTCAACATCTGTTCGTTACCATACTCACTACTTGCTGCTTCAGCAAAATCAGTAGAATGTCCATTGATCTCTATTTTACTTATACCCATATATGGATGAATTGTAGGAGTGACATGACTCACATTTCCTATATCACTAGAACCTAAACCTTTTCCTTGTTCTACAGTATGTGTTTCCTCTCCTATTGCTTTCATATTTTTGGAGAAAGCTGCTCCAAGAGTTTTGTTAACATTTCTAGACATGTATGGATTCTCATCTCTCGTAAATTCTAATCTTGCTCCAGAGCTTAATTCTGCTCCTTTAGCACAGTCTTCTACCTTTTTCAAAAGTTCTTCAAGGTAATTGTCATCTTGTGCTCTCACATAAAATTCAGCAGAAGCATAATCAGGAACAATATTTGGTTTAACTCCTCCATTAGTAATGATTCCGTGAATTCTTGCATCACTAGTTATATGTTGTCTTAAGGCACTTATCCCATTGAAAGTTTGAATAATTGCATCTAAAGCATTAATCCCTTTTTCAGGTTCAGCAGAAGCATGAGCAGTTTTACCAAAGAATTCTATCTTGATTGCTTGAACAGCTAATCCTCCTCTTCCAACATAGTTCTTGGTTGCTGATGGATGAAACATTATTGTTGCATCAACTTCATCAAACAATCCAGCTTTTATCATGAAAATTTTTCCACCTCCTCCTTCTTCAGCTGGAGTACCCATGAAAACTAATTTACCCGGTAAATCCTTTTTTATTGATCCTAAGGCTAAACTTGCACCCAATCCAGCTGTTGCTATTAAATTATGACCACAACCGTGTCCCATTCCTGGTAAGGCATCATATTCGGCTAAAATTGCTACAACCGGACCATCACTGATATCTGGATGTGTGGCGTGAATTGCTGTTTCAAGATCTGCAACACCAAGTTTTGTCTTAAAGCCTGCTTCCTGAATTTTTTCTGATAAAAGTTTAGATGCTTTGAACTCCTCAAATGCTAATTCTGGGTTGTCAAAGATTTCTTTGCTTACTGCTAATAATAATTCCCTATTCTCATCTATGAATGAAAATACTTTTTCCTTCAACTTGCTAACCAAAAAGTAGTAAAATATAGAATTTAAAAATCTATTTCCGATTCTTCTCAAACCAAGGAATTGCAAAATCTATGAGTTCTTTGATTGGAAGTAACTTGGAATCTGCTTGACCGATTTTTCCTTTTAGGATTGGATATTCTTTTTCAAACTCTATACCTAATTGGAGAAAATCTTCATCATTATAATCCAGATCTTCAAAACTTACCCATACTCTCTTACCATTGTCAAACAATGCTGCACCTTGCTTCTGGATGGGCTTGTTATCTATGTTGGTTTTACTTTCAGCATAATGGAGCGATGTGTTGTTTATATGATCAACACCTATTAGGAGAATCTTTGCCTTAAGATTATATAACTCCTCAAGGGGAGTATTTTCACCAAAACATGGTGTTAAGTCATGTTGGTCACAAATCTTTTCCTTATACTTTCCCCAAGCTGCAAATGAACTTTGAGGATGATTTGATCGTAACACATCTGGGTAATTACGAAATGTTTCTGATATTCTACCCATACCTCTTGAAGTAGAATAATCTGGATGATAGGCTGGCATATTATCCCGAATTATTTGTTTCCATTCATCGGGAACAGGTGGGTTTTTCCAGTTTTCTGGGTCTGTGTTATCTGAAGTCATTGTTGGCATCACAAGTGTTCCTTCAGGTGTTAGAACTTCCATAAGCGCATTGACTACAGCAACTGAAGTTCCAGCAATCCAACCTATCTTACTCATTGAACTATGAACGATAACAACATCCCCTGCTCTCAAGCCTAAATTCTTAAAATCTTCAACTAAGCTATTTTGAGTTATTGGAGTTTTCGTTTTCTTGACAACTTCATCCTCTTTCTTCGCAAACATTAGCAGAAAATTTGTGGGGTTTGTGATAAGTTTTTCGAAAAGATAGTTAAAAAATTGATTTATTTCTTAGCTATTACCCAGTACATGAGTTCATTCCCTCTATCAAGAATTTCATCAAAGATGATCTCAAATCCAGCATCTAATACGAGCTCTCTAGATATTTCAGGTTCATGACAACTCCAATACATATCTGTTCCAAGGAAGTCATCCACTCCTTCATTTTCACATGAATTGAAAACCAGCATCATAAAGCCTTCTTTTTTCAATATTCTATGAAAGTTTTTAATGATTTCA
>BPTM01000048.1 GCA_023705945.1 Candidatus Heimdallarchaeota archaeon | reverse complement strand
ATGATGTACAAACAAAAATATGATCCTGACGAAGGAGACGGGGATATTCTCCCCCCTGGTTGGTTTCCAAACTAACCTTCTTTTCATTTTTATTACCATTTAGAATTTATCATAGTTTATAAATGAATTTGCGGATTAAAGCTTGAGTGTGTTTACATGGACTATGATAATTTGTTTCATTATATTGAAAAAATAGATACATGTGATGAATTGAATGAAATTACAGAAAATCTAAGGATAATTGCAGCAAATGAAAAATCATCTGTAGTATTAAGATTAATCGAGAAAACGCTTCATCGAAGTGAAGATTTGAGCAATAAAAAAGCTTCCATTAACCTTAAAGAATTACAAATAAAACAGTTATTTGGTTTCATAGAACAAATTCCAATTATTGAAGAAATACTATTTTCAATGAAATCTCTATCAGAAGAACTAAATTATCTAGAAGGGATAATTCTAAGCTATTCAGTTGAATGGGGCATAGAGAAATTCAAAGGAAATAAAAATCTCAGTCATATTGCGATTCAAAAAGCAATGTCTTTATTGGAAAAACATGATAATATTGACAATTATGTTTACAACGTTTGTAGATATAGTTATGCAATAGATAATTGGTTGGAGAAACATGATCTAAAAAGTGGAGATATACTAGAAGAATGTTTCTCTTATTTTATCGATAAGTGGATTATCAAAGGAGCAATTCACTCTCTAGGTTATTTGAGTTTGATTTATAATTACTTTTCAAGAAGAACAGAAGCAATTGAAATGGCAAAAAAGCTTGTAGCTAGCGAAATAAAAATAGAGAAACTTTCTAAAGATCTTCAAACTGTTGCCTATTATTTCCTTGGTATTGTTTTTAAATTAGATTTTCGCTTATTGGAAGCAGAAAAGAATCTTGTGAAATCAAAGGAAATATTTGAATCTGATTTAAATGAAAATATTTTTTCAAGTTATTATATAACAACACTATCTCATCTTACTACAACTTACGTTTTGCAAGGAAAACTAGAATTGGCTCTGGGACAAATGAGGAAGGTTGAAGAGTTATTAGAAGAGGAAATAACAATCAAGAATCTTAACACTTTTAATAAAAATCAAATAATCCATGATTTCAATCTCACTAAATTTTACATTCAATCAAGATTACATGATTTCAACATAGAAAAATTTCAAGACCTAATTCAGACTATTATTAGTAATGTAAGTACTTACCATAGTAATGCAATTATGTTAAGTGAGCTTTTACTTAATGCTAACTTGACTAAAGCAGAGTTACAAGATATAAAGAGTTTGAATAATCCAAGCACTAAACGAGTAGAACATATTCTAGACTTCCTAATTTGCCAGGGAAGTGATGATGATAAACAAACTCTTCAGAAGATAAACACACTCAAAAGAAGACCTGTAGAGAAAAGAATGACTTATGTTGAAAGAGCATTTGCAGATTTACTTGCTACACAAGAATATTACAAAATCAATCGTTTTGCAGAAATCTCTCCATTGTTGAAGAAATATGAAAATCAAACTCATAAAATAGAAGTTCTCGAACTGCGTGTTTTCATGGAAGCACTTATCCAAGTTGGTAAATTCAAGAATGGTGATCCTCTGGGACCAGCATTACAATACATGGCTATTAAGAAATGCAGAAATTATGGTTTTAGTAGATTAGAAAATAGATTGTTAGACTATTTAGACATGCAACGAAGAGATATTCGTTCACTAGCAATATAACTAGGATAGATTACCTCTTACGTTGTTATCCTTCTCAATAAACTAAATAGCTGTAAATGATTCTACTGTCTCTTTGTCTAATCTTTTTATTAGTTCCAGTATTAGTTTTATCGCGTTATCTACGTCGTTCAGATCTATTATTCCATTATGTGCATGTATATGTCTTGTTGGTATTCCTATTACTATACTTGGACATCCCATGTCTGTTATATGAATAACTCCTGCATCTGTTCCTCCCCCTGCTACTAGTGACAATTGATGTGGTATTTCCATTTCTTCAGCTGTTTTTATTACAAAGTCTCTAAATCTCGGATTTGGTATCATTGATCCATCGTAAGTAAGTATACTTGGACCCTTTCCCATCTTTGCTGGAGCTTTTGTTTGGTCTACTCCTGGAACATCTCCTGCTATATCTACTTCTAGCGCTATCCCTATATCTGGATTTATCATCTGCGCTGCTGTTCTTGCTCCTCTTAGCCCTACTTCTTCTTGTGTTGTTGCTGCACCATAAACCCTGTTGGGGTGTTTATTTCCTTCACTTGTTAGTTTCTTTACTATTTCTGCAGTTATTACTGCTCCTGCTCTGTCATCGAATGCTTTACCTACTGCTAGTTTTACTGTGCTTTTTTCGTCTTCTTTTCCATCTTTTCCTTTCACTATTCTAGGTCTTTCCCATATTTCAAATATTGAATGTGGTGCAATTGGATCTCCTATTCTAATTCCTAGTTCTTTTGCCTCTTCTGCGTTTGAACATCCTATGTCTATGAACATCTTGTTCTTTGTAACTACCTTAGTCCTTTCTTCAGGTTCTAATATGTGAGGTGGTTTTGCAGCAATTATACCTGGAATCATTTTACCTTCAACTGTTCTAATTACTACTCTCTGTGATAGTAAAGTTTGATCCCACCATCCCCCTAATTGATGAAACTTCAGATAACCTTCCTTAGTTATTGCTTCTACTTGAAACCCTATTTCATCAACGTGACCAGCAATCATAATTTTTGGACCCTTTCCATCTCCATCAGCCATGAAGATAAGTGTACCTGTTCTATCTTGCATTATCTGATCTGCATAAGTCTTTACATATTCCTTCAATTTCTTTTGAACTTCCCATTCAAACCCACTTGGACCAAATTCATTAGATAATTCTTCTAAAAGTTTTGTATCAAAATCAACCATTTTCTCACCTTAATATTTTATACCTTTAAACAATTCAAAGAGCATATATTTTAAATCTCCTCCTCTGTGGAATTATTTAACTATTATCTTAGACGATTATCTTGTTCAAATTGTTAGATAACCTTTTTTTCCCCTCAAAATTGTTCTCTTCTCTCTATTTTTTTTGCTCTTTTGTGAATGTCTCCAAAAGAAATGTAGCATAAGAGGCTGATTGTCTAACGATTTACAGTTTAGGACGCTTCACACCTTGTGAACACCAGATTCTTTGTTTACACACCGAGTTGCAGTGGAAATGAAGGGGTCTTGATTTTTTGTTCACAATAATCTTTTTTGTGTTGAACACATGAATTAATACATTACTTTTTTTGCCGGATATTATCTTCTGTTCACAAGCTTTTCAAAAACGGGTGAACGGAATCCCCACATCCATTCACAAACTAATTGTTACACACAACTGTACCTATTAGGTGGTCTTTAACCAAATCTTCATGTTATGTGAAGTGGTGTGTCCATTGTGTATGCTGTATTTATTACGTATTACATTTTGTAATGCTTACCAGTATGTTAAAGAAATTAGTATTTAAAAAAGTCAAATATTTTCGAGTTTTTCAAGAGCTTCTAATAGTTTCTTCTTTTTTACGCTTAAGTTTTTGATCCTTTTTCCAACATCAATACCTTCTGTTATTGCTGATGGTATTTTCTTGCCTAAATATCTACTATATCTGTATTCAGGTTCCATTCTTAGGTAATAATAAGGCCCATGCATATATTGTCCTCCCCGTTCACACTTACAATTTATTTTTCCGCATTTGATGTATTTCGAGCTAACAAAACCGAATATTGTATCATTTCTTCCTAGTAACTCTAGACGATTTTCAATTTCATTAATAGCATTTAATATATCAATTCTAAGACTATCTATTTTATTAACTGCCATCTTCAGTCAGATATATATAATCATACTCACAAAAAGTCTTAGATATTACTCTGATATTCTGCAGATTATATTGAATTATTTATTCGACATAAATCCTCTAACATTGTAGAAAAAAATCAAAGAGTGATAACATGACCCATAGTAAGAACCTATTAACAAAGAAAATTAGTAAAAAATCACAGATTCAAGGGGTTGTAATAAGTAGTAGAAGAGTATATGTTTACTCTGATGAGACTGATTATGAAATCGAATTAGAAAATCTTCTTATTAGTCTTATTGCAGATAATGGCCCTCTTACCAGAGGACAAATTGTCTCTATGACACACATACCTAGATCTACTCTATATGATAACCTAGCAAAACTCATAAACAAAGGCGTCGTCAAAAAAGAATCTGTACCCAGATCTACAAGAGGTAGACCTAAGGTATTGTTCAAGTTAGCATGAATTTACACTAGATTTCTCTTACTTTAATTCAGTGTACTTACGTTCATTATAGACGTCATTTATCGACAAAGTTAAACAACCTTCTGAAAATCATAGTAGCAACGAGCTGAGAGATGAAACTAATGGATGAAAAATCATCAGATAGCATGGATGATATATTTGATAGATATCTGGATGCTGATGCAAACATCTTTGCCAATAGGGAGGTTCTGAGTCCTCATCATGTTCCTGAGATTCTCCCTCATAGAGGCGAAAAATTTGAAGAGTTAGCAAAAATTCTTGCACCTTCCCTAAAAGGTGGTACACCTTCTAATATATTCATTTATGGTTCAACAGGAACAGGGAAAACGGCTGTAACCAAACAAGTCTTGTCAAAATTAAAAGCAACAGCAGATTCAAGGAATTTATCTTTTGAATACAGCTATATGAATTGTCAGCATGTTGATACAAAATATCGTGTCTTGACCCAATTATGTGAAGATGTTGGAATTAATGTTCCTTTTACAGGTTTGCACTTTGATATCATCTATCAGAAGTTTAAAGATGCCTTAGATGAACTTCATACTCTTCATGTTACTGTTCTTGATGAAGTTGATATGCTTTATAAAAAGAGTACTGAATCATTGTATATTTTAACACGTATGAACAGTGATTTAGATTTTTCAAAAATCAGCATTATAGGCATTACCAATGATGTAAACTTCAAGGAAACATTAGATCCAAGAATCAGAAGTAGTTTGAGCGAAGAAGAAATTGTTTTTTCTCCCTATACTGCAGAACAGCTACGAGATATTCTTACACAAAGGGCTAAAGTCGCATTTCACAAAGATGTTCTCGACTTCGGAGTAATTAATTTATGTTCAGCCATAGGAGCACAACAGCACGGAGATGCACGAAGATCTCTTGATTTATTACGTGTAGCGGCGGAACTTGTTGAGCGTAATGGTGAAGAAAAGATTACTGAACTTCATGTACGCAAAGCTCAACAAGTAATAGAAAGAAACACAGTTATTGAGGTTTTAACTTCTTTACCAATTCAAACTAAAGTAGTTTTACAAGCAATCTATCTTGGTGAAGGAAAAAATGATGAGATTACCACAGGAGATGTTTACGAGATTTATAACAAAATTTGTAAGCTAATCAGATTAGATCAATTAACAGCAAGAAGAGTTGGAGATTTAATTAATGAATTAGATATGCTAGGAATTGTTTCAGCTCAAGTTATTAGCAAAGGCCGTTATGGTCGATCTAAAAGGATACATCTAACTGTTTCATCCAAGCAGGTAAGGAATGTATTAGATAGTGACTTTAGATTGTCAAAAATCTTTGAAGTAGAAGAGTTATAAACTACCTATTTGTTATTCCAGGGAAGGGAAAGACTTTTCTTTTTAGTTTTTAGAATCAAACTGAGTGCTGATGAGTGACTTATTTATTGATTCTAAGTTTATTGTATCGGGATTTACTTGTAATAAAGTAATAAAACAGGGTGGTATTCTTATTGAAAATAATGAGATTGTTGCTGTTGGAAAGGTAGAAGATGTGAAAAAATTAGTGTCTGGTCATGATAAACTAGAACGCAAAAACCACATTGCGATTCCTTCCTTAGTAAATTCACATACCCACATTCCTGAAACATTGTTAAGAGGAATTTGTGATAATGAAAAATTGATGACTTGGTTGAATGATTATATTTGGCCCTTTGAACGTCAAATGACTTCCGAGGATGCTTACTATGGTACTCTCTTGGGTTGTCTTGAATTGATTGAATCTGGAACATCAGGTTTTATAGATCAGTACTTTTACGCAGAATCTATCGAAAAAGCGGCGAAAGAAGCCAAAATAAGAGCACTAATTTGTCCATCAGTTTTTGACAATACACCAGAGTCAGGTAGTCTTGAAAATACTTGGAGACATGTTTCTAATCTACTAAACAACAAATTTCAGAATAAAAACGAATTAGTTAATTTTGGTATAGGCCCACATGCTCCATATACGGTTCCAGAGGATTATATATACAGAGTCAAGGATTTAGCTCTCAAGAATTCTTTACCAATCCATATTCATCTTAATGAAACTAAAAGAGAAGTTGAAGAGGCTCTAGAAAACTTTGGTATGTCACCAATTGAATATGTACATAAACTTGGTTTAACAGAAGGTAAAATCTTGGCTGCTCATTGTGTAGATACTTCAAACAAAGATTGGAAGATCATGAAAGAAACAGACTTCACTGTTTTACATAACCCACAATCCAATCTTAAGATGACTAGCGGGATTGCACCGATTCATAGCTATCTTGATTTAGGAATTAAAGTAACTGTAGGTACAGATGGCAATGCTTCTAATAATGATCTTGGGATGCTTGAAGAAATATCTACAGCAGCAATGCTTCAGAAATATAAATCTAATAATCCTAAAGTTCTAGAAAATTCACAAGCACTTCAATTGGGTACTGTTAATGGTATGAAGGCTCTAGGTGTAAACTCAAATGGCATTTCTAATAATTCAATAGCCGATATTACCATTCTCTCTCTTGAAAGGAGTCACTCCTGGCCTCAAAATAATATCTTATCTAATATTATATATTCGTCTTCTAGTTCAGACGTTACAGATCTTATCATCAATGGTAAGATAGTTTATGAGAATAAGAAGCATAAAACATTGAATAAAGAAAGAATACTTGAGCAATGCTCAAAAATTTCTGAGAGAATTATTACTGGAATGGGAAAATAAAAAAGCAAGACATATTATTTTTATTTGGCAATGACGAATCTAGCCCTTTACTGAATTTGATGTTGAGGATCTTGAGTTCTGAGCCACCCACATTATCTTTTGCTCAATCATATTAGAAAAGCAATAGTCTTCATTGATTCTTTATGTATTACTCCTGTATTATATTAGTATTTCATATTTTGCAATTTATCTCAAATATCTAAACTTTACGCTTTCTAGTTAACTTTAAGTAGACAATAAAAAAATACTAATTATTTGATTTTATTATTTTATATCCTTGAAATTTAAATTGCCAAAAAGCATAGCCTTCAGAAGCTCCT
Source organism: Candidatus Heimdallarchaeota archaeon (assembly GCA_023705945.1). Lineage (GTDB taxonomy): Archaea > Asgardarchaeota > Heimdallarchaeia > Heimdallarchaeales > Heimdallarchaeaceae > UBA460. The sequence goes on along the minus strand of BPTM01000048.1, from coordinate 6,024 downwards.
CTTAATTCGGATGCTATTTGAAGTGATGATTCTACACTTATTTCTCCATTAATTATTGTTCGTGAAACATGATGTTTTGTATCAGAAATATCACAGTTGAATCTCTGAACCACAGCTAAGACAGCACCCATATACTGAAGAGGTGTATTGATGGAGAAGGAATAAATCGGTTCATAAATGCCTACGTTACCTTCAATAATAGCTTCATGAATAGCATTTCTTACTAAAGGAATTATTATTTCATATCTGATAGAATTTGGTTTGATTTCTTTAATTTCCTTGACAATCACGGTTAGTTTTCGTACCAAGTTACCTCGTAAAGGTCCTTTAAGAATCGCATTTCGAAAACCTGTTTTCAGTAAATCATATAATTCTTCCCCACCTATTTTATCTTCAGCTACTAAACAATTATCTCTATGGTCTGAATATATGCATCCTTTTTCAATGTAAGTTGTTGGTTTGCATTCAATAGTGATTTGTAGTAAATCCAATTGGTCCTGTTTCGTTAGTATTGCTTCTTTTTCAATTTGTTCAACAAGAGTTACTTCTGGATCTGAAACATTTACTTTTATTCTACTTTTTTCGATTTCACCAATTATAATTTCAAGTTGAAGTTCTCCAATACCAAATATCTTCATCTCTCCAGTGTTCTCATCCGTTGCATGGTGGAAATTTGGTTTAATCAGTGACAGTATATCAAGTAACTTCTGCAATTTTGGTATATCAGATACCTTTTCTGGTTCCACTCTTCTAGAAATAACTGATTCTTGAAGGTAGGATATCTGATTAAACAGAATATTTGGGAATTTATCTATTCCATCAATAATAGTGTCTCCTATTCGGACATTTTTCATCCCAATAAGAACAGCTATATTACCTGCTCCAACCGAATCTAGTTTTACAAGAGATTGGCCTTTATAGATGCAAACTTGTTGAACTCTAGAAGATTCTCCTGTCCTTCTATTCAAGAGAACACTGCCTGATTTTATTGTTCCTGAGAAGATTCTAACAACAGAGATTAACCCTCTATTATCTTCATATAGCAGTTTCCCTAAACATAAAATTGTAGGGCCTTTGTCATCACATTCTATTAATGCCTTTTCGGATTTCTTATCAATGAATTGTGTTATATGTTTATAACGACTTTCTTGGGCATCTTTGGGGTTAGGAACGTTTTCTATTATGGAGGACAGTATTGATTCTGTTATGGGAAAATTAGTTTTCAGTTCATTTGAGTTATTTTCTAGATGTAGTTTAATTATTTCCTCAAACAAAGGAGCATTCTTGGAATATGCTGATATTGCCCAACCATTTAATGCGGAACCAATTATTACGGTTCCATTATCAAAATTAACTTTCCATCTCTTTCTAAATTGAGAGTGGACATATTGGTTTATTAATTCATTAACCATTTGAATTATGTTGTTAATTCTAACTTCTATCTCCTTTTTAGGTAATTTGAGTTCGTTTATTAACCGATCAATCTTATTTATGAATAGTATCGGACGTAGACTCTCACCCATTGCTTGCCTAATTACCGATTCAGTTTGAGCCATAATTTGCTCTACAGCATCTACTACTATGATTGCACCATCCACTAGGCGCAAAGCTTGTGAAACCATTCCTGAAAAGTCAACATGACCAGGCGTATCTACTAAATTTATCAAATGTGAAATATTGTTATGTTTGTATACTAGAGATATATTAGCAGTCTTGATAGTTATCCCTCGTTTCTGTTCCTCATCAAGGTAATCAAGTGCTCTTGCAGTCCCTGCCATTGTTTGTGAAATCAAACCACCTGCTTGCAAAAGATGATCAGACAAGGTTGTTTTGCCGTGATCAACGTGACTGATAATACTTACATTACGTATCTTTGCTTTATCTTGCATGGAAGATGACACGTTCTCTACGTATTTGCTCATGGGCATATTGTTATAATATACGACAGTTTAAAGATTTACCCTCAGAGATATCATTACCAAAGACGTAAATCCGTTAACGTTTTAAATTTGAAAGTTATAATATTAGCTAGAAGTAAGACTTTGATTAATATTACTGGAAAAATTTAGTTTAAGAAGAAAAAATGGTGTAATAATATGTATGAAACAAAAATCCCAGGAACTAGATATTCCATAGCTTTAATGAACGACAAAGGTCAATGGATGATACAGATTAAACTAGATGGATTAGTAGAAGCTGAAACACTTGTAAAGGATGTTTCTGAAAGAGGGATATTTGATAATATCAAATCAGTAGTCTCAGAAGTTAATCTATACTTAAACGAGTTTTTGCTTGATCAAATTACTAAAAACATCACTGAACAAGCTTCCATACTACTAAAAGAAGTGGTGGCTACTGCTTCAAGAGATAAACAAACAGAAGTGTCAGCACTTGAAGAAACAATAATTAGTATAATGGAAAGATTACAAATACTTGAGGAGAGAGTAAACCGATTGGAAATTAACTTAGACCATCAAACTGCGTAATATAATTCTTTCTAATTTCTTTTTGTTGTTTATTTGCCTTTACAAAACTTAAAACGAAATCTTCTTAAAACAAACTTGTTGCTTTTACAAAAAGGTGTAGCAATGGCTCAACGTGCAAGAATAAAATTGATAGGAAATGATCCACAATCTTTGCAAAAAATCTGTAATCAAATTCAAAAAATCGCAGAAAGAACAGGAGTACGTATTAGAGGACCCATTCCAATTCCATCAAAACGCATTGTTATTCCAGTTAGAAAATCTCCTTGTGGCAATGGAACCGCAACTTATGATCATTTAGAAATGAAATTGCATAAGAGAATTATCGATATGGATGCAGAAGAAAAGAGTATGAGACTTCTTATGAGGATTCATGTTCCTGAGGATGTACACATCGAAATCGCAATTGAAAGAAAATAATTTTCCAAGTTCATTTCAGAATTAGAACGAAAAAATTTTATTCCTCTTTTTAACTATTCCTCAATTGTTGTTTTTTTCAGTCCATATTGTGGAAAGAAATTATTTATAAGAATCAATAAGTCACCCGGCTGTTTTACAAGGTCAGACCCATAGATAAAATTTCTGCTAAATTCTAGCATAGTGTTAAGATAATTTACAATATCATTCTCTGATATCAATAAAGTATAAGGAAATTTAACTTCAGCATCGTAAATTTTTGAATTTAACAAGTTACTAAGTGATATTAAAGTAGTTTTTGACAAATCTTTACCTAAGTTGAAAAGAAGTTCGGTAAATGTTCCAACATACCCTTCAATTACTTCCCTCTGTTTCATTATTAATTGAGAAAAATAATTAATATTTTCTAATTTTCCATCCTTTAGTTCCTCAAACTTATACCAGAAATGGTCTTTTGATAGTATCTCTATAGAACAAACAGCGTTACTCTGACTCTTTTCCATTTCTACTCTTATGATTTTGTTAGTTGAATTTTCTAATATTTGTATGAAACCAATATCATTTTCTTCTTTTTGCAGAGGTATTGAGAACTTTCTAATTATTTGAGCAGGATAACTAAGTTCTAGTTCTACTTCTAAATTCCCTCCTATCTGATTAAGCTTCTTTACATTGCCTGTAAGTAGCATATCTATATTTTTCTCAGTATGATAATGATCCTCAATTCTTATTCCTACATTAGTTTTACCAAATTTTCCATCGGTAATAACAATTTTATTGCTTTTACTTTTGACACAAAACCCATTACTTATTTCTAACTTCATACCAACAAGAATTCTTTTTGCCATTTCAGGTTCTTTTAATTTGTAATCATATGTCCCAAAATTTGTTCTTAACTGACCAATAACTCCCCACTGGCTCAACTTTATCGATAAAATCTCTCCCTCGATATATTCAATTGTTTTACCAGGAACTAATTTATCACTTACAGAATTATTCATCATGATACTAATTATTTATACTTACAATACTATAAAAACTCGTTTACCATTGAATATACACTAGCTTTCAGTATTTAATTTGTTTTTCTTATAAAGATCTTTAAGACTAGTTAATTGCACTTCTTTTACAGTTTTATGTATCAATTCTTCGGTTGTCTTCACGTGATCGATAAATTCTTTCCCGGAATCAATATAGCAAAGAATTATTTTTTCATATTTCATTTCTTTAATAAATTTTTCAACGTCAATATTTACTAATGCCATTAAATCCTTAGAAATAACATTAGAAAAGACATATTGGCTAAATGGGAATGTCTCAATTAATTCTGCGGGAAGAACTCCAATGAAAGGTAAAAATATTCCAACATCAATTTTCTCTGATTCTTGCTTAATAATTTTTTTTAGATTTTCATTTGCATATAGTAATTCAATGGGGTTCTTTCTGCCAGAGGTTAAGAATAATAACATTTGATTGCTTCGTGGATTAAAATCTTCAATAATCCTTCTTCTTGATCTAGTAAATTCAGGTCGATAATATGAGAATTCGTCAAATATCTTTAATCCAACTTGTTTGGTGATCGGTGTTAAAAGTTCCCAATAGGATTTTTCAGTGTTTTTTAGAATATAATTGAAAGCTTTGAATAATGCAGGATGTGACTTAGCTTTTTGTTCAATTAATTCCCATAGCCTTCCTTCTCTTAAAGAAACACGTATTTGCTTAATTTCAGATGATGATGTGGCGAGATTATGCAAAGATAAATTACGAATTCTTTCTTCTTTATCCGATTCTAGTAATTCCTTTGGAGTCCATTTTGAACAAACTTCACAATTACACGGTAATTCACTAAGATTTGAAAGGTGATAAGTTCCCCTAGATGTCATATACCGGTTTTCTTTAGCATAGAGAATGTAAGCTGCACTATCAAATGTATCACATCCCAAAGCTACTATAAATGGAAATATCATGGGATGACCCGCACCAAAAAGATGAAATGGTATGTTGTATGGTAGTTTTCTTCTTGCTGTTTGTATCATCGAAAAGAGTGAAACATAGTCATATTGTGACATGATAGGAACTACACTTCCAAGAGCATAGAATCTAAAGAAATCTAGATAACCTTTGTCTGATACTTCATCTATATATCTATCAATTAATTGAGTGTTTTTTCCACCCTGTATAGGGAGCGTCCATTTGGTTTCTGGATGATTTTTAACGTGTTCAAGAGAAATATCAATACGTTTTATAGTTTCATCTACTTTTTGGCTAGCTTGTTGAAAGCTATCGGTTGGAGGAGTAGGAACATCTAAAATAACTCCAACATCTGTTCCTAATTTGCTTTGAATTTCTAATGAAAGAAGGGGATCAATGTCTACATCTCCATAAACCAATATCTGGTAAGCACCACTATCCATCATAATATTGCCACTAAAATCTATGATTTCGTGGATTTTCATTGAATCATCAGGAAAACCAAATCGTTTGAAAAATAGATAAGCGCTAGTGATAATAAAATTAAAACCAAATTTCTTAGACATTTCTTCTGCCGATATAATATTATTTTTCGGATCTAAAACAGGTAAAAGGGTTGGAGTTATTACTTCTTCTTTGTCTAACTTGATTTTAGCTAATCTTCCATGCAAATCTGTGGTTATAATTTCATCCATATTCTTCACCTAGAATCAAACAAAAGAATAAAAAAAAGATATTATAGATTGAGTGTTACTCAGTCTGTGCTTTATACTTATCAAATATCTTTTGGATTCTTTCAGAGATAGGTCCTGTACCTTTAACACCTTCTTCACTAACAGTAAACCTATCAAACACCTGAATAATTGCTGCTTCTTCAATAACTTTTACGTTTTGAGGTTGGAACATCTGTGATAGTTCACTTGCTAGCCCTGATAAATCAAAAGGCTCTTCAGCTAAAGTAATTTCAACAATGTTGCTACCTGTAATGAAAACTCTATAATAATATTCTCCACTACTGTCAGCATCAGCTAAAACCACATTTAGATTATTATCTTGTATTCCTCGAAGAACACCGATGTATATCCTTTCATTATTCGTCAAAATTTTAACTCTTTTATTAAGAAGCCCACTTAATTCTAATAGAAACTCACGATTT
>BPTM01000047.1 GCA_023705945.1 Candidatus Heimdallarchaeota archaeon | reverse complement strand
GACCACCGAGATCTACACTCTTTCCCTACACGACGCTCTTCCGATCTTTCCATTTTATTCCTTGTGTAGTGTATCCATCATATGGTGCTTCGTTGTAGAAATAACCATTGAATTCCTTTACATATTCATTCAATTGTTTATCTGCATTATTGTCCCAATCACCTGTTTCAACGAATACGGCGATATCTGGGTTCTCAGCTTTAACAACATCCTTCCATTCCGGATTTACACCACTTTCAAAGACGTTGTAATTGAGTATTTTGAACATATCTGTGGGGGCTGAATCAAGAAAATTATCGACTGTAACAATAATAGTATCATTTGCAATATTACCTGCTCCGTCTGCGACTTTTACATATAATGTGTGATAACCATCATCATATTCTGATGTGTCCCAAGCATAGTTTGCATCATTTGAAACAAGAGTCTCGTCTATATATAATTCAATTATTTTAATTTTCGCTATATATCCTCCTGTATCTGCCATTAGATATTCAATATTATATGTTCCAGAAACAATATCTAGACTTAGAGGAGAACTGAATTCAACAGTTGGAGGTGTTCGATCAATTCCAAAATAAACTAATAATGTTGCTGAGGAAATAAGAACTACTCCGATTATTCCATAGAAAATTACTTTATTTACAGTTGTTTGTAGGAACTTCATTGTAATTATATTAGGCAATCACTTTTTAAGAACTAGGATAGACATATTTTAAGGGGTTATCTGAAAGGAGGTCATCCTACTAGCTGGATGATTTAATCAGAATTTTAGGAGAAAAATCTACTTGATTGTAAATATTTTTCCTACTTCATGAGCCCATTCTGTAATTTTATCCCAATTTCTATTGTCTTCCTGAAATTCTGGTAATCGGGCAACGATTGCATTCTTCGCAATATTTGGTAATTCTTTCTTTGGAACTCTACCACCAAAAGCTGCCTTAGCAACGATATTGACTTCAGGATATTCTACAAGAACATCTTCCAAGAAATTTTTGTAAGCATGATCATAAAGCTCTTCTTCACCAGCAAAACTGGAAGAAATGAAAACAGCAACATTTTTGTCTTTCAAATCCTTTGTAAGGAATTTTCTTGTGTTCTTTGTCCACTTCCCATGCTCGATTCCGCTCGCTAAAATAATATTGTCAAACTCTTCCAAATCAGGACATGCTCTATAATTTTCGAGATCCCATATCTCTACTAATATTTTATACTCTTTTTCTAATATTTTTTGTATTACAGCACATGCTTCTGGAGTTGCCCCATATCTAGTTCCATAAACAATTAAGGTTTCATTCAAACAAATCACCACTTGGAATATTTACGTAAGTATTGTCTCAATTTTAGCTTATTTGGGCTGTTCTTAAATCTATTCGTTTTCCAACATTGCGGGTGATAATTGTAAGAAAGCTTGCTTGAGAAGATTCTTCACTTATTATCTCCTACTTTATGTTCCTTAGTTATTTTTATATCTCCACTTAGCACGAAGAAGTTTACTACAACCATCACTATAGCAATTAAAACAAATAAAATAGGTATGGAGTAATAAGAATCCAAGCCTAACAATGGACCAGCAGAATCAGCTATAAGACCAAACAAAGGTGCAAAAATAAAAACTAATATTGATTTAATCTGGGATTCTGCACTAAGAATAGTAGCTCTTTGCTCTTTTTTCATTATGCCCCCAAGATAATCGACACAAAGAGGTCTTCTTATATTTTGAAACATGTATATTAAAAGATAAAGAAAAACAACAACAATGGGTAAACGAACGGATATGAAAATTGCATTCAGAATTAGAACCCCTGCAAATAAATAAAATAATATGTCCATAGAATTCTTTACGCTCTTTATCCAGTTTCTTACAATGTAAGCATTTCTCGAAGAAATTGAAGATAGTAGATAAAAAAGTAAATACATGCTTCCTAGAATAATTATAATTAGGTTATCTGATGTTAAAATGGATGAGTCAAATACTAAACCAAAATTGACTATGATTACTAGAATGTAGATTTTGATGATAGGTTGTATGTAATCTTTAAGACTCTTATATATTGCATCGTAAGTAGCTGATGAAAATGCACCTTTCCTTAATCTTCTATCTTTAAATGCTACAAATATGTCCTTAAACCCTTTACCCATTTCTTTCCAAAAAGTTGTCTCTCTAGGTGTATGTTTATTCATATATTTAGGGTAGGTTGCAATTAGAATGAAATCACAAACATAAGGGATAATTGCTACTATGAACACCCATTGTGCTTCAGGAAGAAAGAGAACTAGAAAAATAGATGCTATTCCATTAATTGTCGATCCTATTAATGACCATGACCTAGTTGTCCCATAAACAAAAGTCTTATGTTCGCTATAATTATTTTTGTCCATCCATGTTAAGATCATAGCTTTATGAGTCCCGGAACGAAAAGATTCTCCCAAACCATAGAGAGCTGCCGCAATAAACAATACAAAGAAGAAATCAAACGATAGACTGAACCCGATGAAGTACAATACGAATGATGCTACATAAAAAAGGAAACACAATAACAACTCATTCTTTTTTCCAAATTTATCCGCAAGTATTCCTGAAGGAATCTCGAAAAGATACGTAAATACCTCTTGAACAACGAAAAGAGCTCCAATGGTAAGCAATGGAAAATCTGAATCACCTAAATATAAAAGGAGCATAATAAGAAGATATGGTTCAAAAAATCTCAGATTTTTAAAGAACCCATAGAACCGAAACTTCCACATCAGTGGATCAGCAAGTATCTTCTTCTGTATTTCTTTATTCAGTGATGATTCAGCCATATGAAAACTAAGTCTATCTTAATCTCCCCAAATAAATATTTTACTCAAGAATCTGAATTATTGACAATTTTTTCTTTAGTAATGGGCTCAGTGACGTAAATAGTAACTGCTTCAGAAAGAGGATTCATCTCACCTCTCTTATAATTGTCAATTCTTAACTCAATACACTTGCAACACAAACCAGCTGGAATTATTATATTCGAAACTAATTCTTTCTTCTCTCTACTTAAACATCGCCCACAAAGAGGTTTACCACAGTTAGAACAACAGTATTTAGCTTTGGCTCCACATTTAGAGCATATAGATTCGAAAAGTAGAATTATCTTAACCAAAAATTATCACTAATAATCTATGAATCATATACTATTAAAACCAAACAAAAAAGTCTATTTTCGGATTAGTGTTGATTATGTCAAACTTCTCTTTGTTGTAGAATCCAACAGTAAGTGACTGAAGTATCCCAAACAAAAACCAAAAATTGGATATACATAAAAAAGGTGTCCATAGAGCGGAATAATAACTAATGCCATAACAAAGGATGCGATAAAAGTTAATGCAAAGATGAACCAAGAATGAAAGAATTTTCTGTGGTCAGGATGAGTTGGTCTCTCAATCAAGTCTGGAAGTATTGCACCTAGAAATATACATACAAGTGTTGCAAACAAAATCAGTGCCAGTCTGAAGTAATTTAACTCTGAAGAAAAGAAATAGTATACTAATCCAACTAAAGGAAGACCAATAATTTCACCTATAACTACATGAGTTATTTTCCCCGACAATAAATTAGCTCCTACTATTATATGGCAAGTTTTGTATTTAAACCAAAGTAAAAACAGCGTCTTACATTTAGTAAGAAAACGATAGAGAATTGCGATAGTTATCAGTTAATTTTCTCTGTTCAGCGCACTTTCGCTCATTTTGAAAATATTAGGCGGTATTCCAGGTACAAGAAAATAGAAGAGTAAATTGCATACTTTACAGTATTCTTTATTTTCTCCTATTTTAACTAGAAATTTACCACATTTATGGCATTTCATTCTAACACCTGGAAATCTTATCCTAAACAGCTTCAGTTAATATCATGTTCCAATATGTAATAAGAATTGCTGTAAAATGTTGAACAGAGACACAGAGTTCTACTTTTCTTCAATTCCTTCATAGATTTCTTGTAATTTTTCTGCCATATCAGCTGTATACTTCTCATAATCCCAATTTGAATCTTCTTCAAATTCGAATTCTGAAATCTCTCCACCGAAAAGATAGTAAATTACATCTATCTGTTGCTCCTCAGCGATCTTCTCTTTTTCTATCTCTGCTTCAAATTTCTTTTTTAGTTTGGCAATCTTAGCAAAAAACTCTGAAGATGCAATGGCGATGTCAATCGTGTGCTCAGGTTTGAAAATTTTCAAATCCATCGAAAGTAAACTGTGACTACCAAAAGGATATTTGAGATTCTTAGGTTTTAGACCTCTAAGCATAGCTTGCTCAGCTCTTTCGAAATTATTTATGATAAAATTTTCAATGTTGTGGTAATAGGACATGGCCCTTCTAGCCTTCTTAGCCATTTCACCCAAATCTGGCTGACCTATCATACGAAGTATCATCATTTTTGATAGTTCTTCTGAATTGAGCTTGGAAGCACGCTCAAAAATAGTTGGGATATCTTCCTCAAATACAGTGTCAGAAGTCTTAGGATAACGTTTCTCAGTGATTTCTGATAATTTATAGAATATTCCTCTTGTTGAAATGGTTTTATCATTATCAATTTCGATTATCTTTGGGTCTTTGAGTAAGTTGTTAATATGATGAAAAATTGTTGATTCTGTTTTTCCCATGATTTTAGATAATCTCTTAATATTCATTGACCCAAAATTGCGAATAGCCATGATTATTCCGTACCTTGTCTCGTTCTCAAACAGATCTTCAAAACGTTTTGTTAGTTTATCTGACTTCTTTGTTGCTGACATCTCAATTAGCACGTAATCTGTAAGTATTTAAACAATTCGCTAATCTAATTAATTCGATTATGAAAAGATTTATAAACATCGATGATAAAATAAATTCGATAATCGAATATTGGTGAGAAATGATGAGCGAAAATAAAAAGATAGATCTGAAAAATCTGGAATTTAGAAAGATAAAAGAAAGAGAACGAATGACTTTCTATGAGTATGCTTTTGAATCAACTAAAGATCGTGCAAGCTCTATAGGCATTTCATTTGATTTCTTGAAAAAGTTCTGTAAAATCAATCGGATACTTCTAGGTTTACCTGGAAAGATACTTATGAAAAATATTGATGATATTGTTACAGAAATAGATGGTGAAATAGCAGCGGGATTCACAATAATGCATGATAAAAAGAAGGATAAATACGGTTTAGGCAATGTGTATACTAGACCAAAATTTCAGCAAAGGGGTTTAGGAAATGCGGTTATGCAACATATTATTCATTCTTATGGTGAAAAAAAAATGGATTTAGGTGTTGATAAAACCAATTCGGTGGCTATTCACTTATATGAAAAATATGGTTTTGTAGAAGAATCTATCGAAGATCAGTTTCTTGGTGACTTACCCTTTCCATCTATTAATCCACCTGAAGGTTACTCTGTTAGATTAGCTGAAAAAACAGACTTGAGAAAGTTGGATCGAATAAAAACCGAAATTCCAAATATGAATGATATAGAGAAATCTTATCATAAAGCCTTTAACAAAGCTGAGAAGAAGAAAATGCGAATCTCTAATCAGCTTCCTGGTGTATTGCTTAAAGGAGACCAAATTGTTGGTATTGGAAGAGCTCGATGGAGTAGAGGTCTACCTGATACAGCTCAATTGATAGCTAGCGCAGTACTTCCTGAAGCAACGGATGCATATCCCTCCTTCCTTAGTTTTCTAGCAAATAGCGTAGAGGAGTATGGACTGAAAAAATATATTTGGGATTTGACTAAAACTACAGAACCATTTTCTGAAGTTATGAGACCTGTATTAGGAGAACCTTTCAGATCTGGAGTTACTATGGTAAGAGAAAGAAACTAACTGTTTCTTCTAACCTTCTTTTAACCTCATGCGTCTATAATTGTTTCTGTTCCTAGTGAAAAATAGAATCATCCCCTTTTTTCAAAAAATAAATTATTGAAAAAAATCTTAAAACAAACAGAAATTCGAGTAATGTTTTTTATTCAATTTTAATTGAAGAGTTTTCAGTATTTAAATCATAAAACTTTCTTATCTACAGTATTATTTTAGTTTTTATAGGTTAATCTTGGTTGATTTATGAGTCAGATGGCAAAGAAAAAAATTATTCGTGAACTAGCAGAAATTCGAAATAGTGATGAACTTGAAGCATTAAAACAAAATGACACTTATAATAAACCTGAAAATTGGTTTCTAAGCCCTAGAATGGTTGAAACCTTTATTTTGGGATCTGATGAAACCTTAGAATATAAGTTAAAAGATAAGAAAAAGAAAATAAAGATAACAAGGAAATTTTATGGAGATAACATACTAGTACAACGAAGTATTATTACTTTAGCTTCAGACAGAGGTTTGTTGTTAATCGGTGAGCCTGGAACAGCTAAGAGCTGGTTGTCTGAACATCTAGCTGCAGGGATATCACATACTTCATTAAACGGAATTCAAGGAACAGCTGGAGTTACAGAAGATCAGATAAAATACTCCTGGAATTATGCTATGTTGTTAGCTGAAGGACCTTCTTTGAACGCTTTAGTACCTAGTCCTGTTTATGTAGGAATGAAGGATGGACTTGTAACTAGATTTGAAGAAGTAACAAGATGTCCTAGAGAGATTCAAGATACTTTGATCAGCATTCTCTCAGATAAGGTTCTAATTGTTCCTGAATTAGGTGAAAAAGGTGTCCTTTTAGCAAGAAAGGGATTCAACATTATAGGAACTGCTAACACAAGAGATAAGGGAGTAAATGAGATGAGTTCAGCTCTTAAACGGCGTTTTAATTTTGAAACTGTACACCCAATAAAGAGCGTGAAAGAAGAGATTGAAGTTGTTCAAAATCAAACCGAGGGTATGCTTGAAAGTGATAATGTGAAGGTTGAATTTAAACATGATATTTACGAATTATTAGTGAAAACTTTTCACGAACTTAGAAGAGGAGAAACTTCAGACGGTGTGAAGGTTAACATCCCCTCAACAGTCATGTCTACAGCTGAAGCTGTCTCCGTTGCTTACAATTCTGGTCTTTATGCGCGATACTATGATGATGGTGTTGTTAAACCAAAGCATTTAGCTATCAACATCAAAGGAGCTGTTATCAAAGATAACAATGAGGATATCCAAAAGCTGAATCAGTATTGGGACCTTATTGTCAAACGAAGAGGATCTGAAAACAAAGATTGGTCTAGTTACTATGATTCAAAGAAATACTTCATGTGATAATATGAGTGACTTTGACTCAAATGATGCTATGGAGAGTATACAAAAAAAGATTCAAAAAATCGAAGAACAAACAATTGTTTACTTTCCTATAAAACATCATTCAATTGCATGTTCTCATTATCTAGAAAAGGCAATAGAATTTTACAAACCTGAAAAAATATTGATAGAACTTCCATATGGAGCTGAAGTAAATTTACCAATTCTTCAATCAGATTTGACAACACCACCCATTGCTTTACATTCATTTTTCGTGGATAATAAAAACATCTTCGATTTAAATGGAAAATTATCCCCTGATGAGAGTATCCCTGTAAGATTTGAAGGATACCACCCAATGGTAGCTTACTCACCTGAATATCATGCTATACAACTAGCTAAGGAAAAGGAAATTGAGGTGGAATTCATTGATTTGCCTTTACATAATCTTATTCCTTATAGATTTAAGCAATCCTCCATATCTTTATTCTATCCTGATGAAAGATATTATGAATTTAATGCATATGGAGCTCTACTCGCAAAGAAATTACGGTGTAGGAACTTCCATGAAGTTTGGGAAATCATGTTCGAAACAAACCTTGAAATGAACTTTCAGGAGTTCATGAAGAAAATTTATACATTTAGCTTAGTTGCAAGAAATTCCCTTTCAGAAGAATTTCTAGAACAGGAAGGAGCTAATATTCGAGAAGAATTTATGAAATACAGAATAAAGAAAAGTTATCAAAATCTACAAGAAAAAAATCGTAAGGGTAGCTTATTAGTTGTAACTGGCGCTTTTCATTCTATTGTTTTGCCTTTTCTAAAAGGAAAAACTCAGAAAATAAGTAAAAAAGAGAACGTGATAATAACTGTTCCTTACACATTTACTCAACTAGCGCTTTCTAGTGGATACCAATCGGGAAATCCAGCACCTAGATATTATGATAAATTATGGTCCGATTTGCAAAACCCAGAAATTATGAATATTAAGAATGCAATATTAAATTTAGCTCTTGAAGTGAAAAACCAATCAAGAGAATATGGTTCATTTGTTAGTGTTGCTGACAGCATTCATGTTTTTAGAATGGCTCAGAACCTGGGTAATTTCAGAGGAAAAGAAAACACCGGTTACTATGACTTAGTTGATGCTGTTAAATCAGTTTTTATCAAAGGTGATGAAGAAATATATGGCCCCTCAATTTATCGTGCTCTGGATGAAGTGCTCATCGGAGATGAGTATGGGACAATTGATCCTAATTTATCAACTACTCCTTTGTTAGCTGACTTCCAATACAGAGCAAAGAAATTACGAATTAAGTTAGCAGCTTCAATTAAATTAATGAGATTGAATTTGTATCAAACAAGTACTGCAAAACTAAAATCTCAATTCCTTCACCAGACTGTTTTTCTAGACTTAGGATTTGGAGAAATGATAAAGGGGCCAAATTTGATAAAGAAGGAGAATTTGCACCTTCTTGCGGAACAGTGGAATGTTGCATATCATCGTGGTGTCGAAATTAAATTAATCAGTTCAATAAGTTTAGGAAATACTATTCGGAACGCTTGTTTAACACTCCTCAGAGAAAAATTTGCATCTACTAATGAATCAGGTGTAGCAAGTGAACTTCTGCTAGCAACTGCTCAAATGGGTTTAGTTGAAGCTCTTGATGATTTAGGGACACAGCTTATTGATATCATCGATAGAGATCGTGATTTCAAGAGTCTCGTTCAAGCTCTCTACCAATTAGTTGCACTTTACAATTATCAAGAATCATTATTAACTGAAGGATTTAAACCGCTGCTAAGATTAATAGAACAAGCATATATCCGAGCTACTTTTCTAGTTCCTTCAATACTTCTGGTTCAGGAAGATGAAGAAGAAATTGTAATTGAAAAAATCAAAGCCTTAACAAACTTCATTCTATCTTTTGATGATATTGAAGTTGATAAGAATCTCTTCATAGGGCAGATCAAAACAGCTCTTACAAATAATAAAGGAAACCATGCTGTGAGAGGTGCGTTAACAGGTGTTTTATATTCATTACACGAAAAAAAAGTTGATGAATTGACACGAGAAATAAACGGATATTTCATTGGAGGAGCTTCTCTGGATGGAGGTAGTTTTGTTTATGGATTATTTATGATATGCCGAGAAATATTACTGTTGAAGGAAGACTTTTTTGATCGAATAGATAATTTAGTATGTCAATTTTCTAATGAAGATTTTCTAACAATTTTACCATTATTTAGACGATCTTTTTCTCTATTTACACCAAAGGAAATTGATATGATCGGATCCAATGTCGCACAGAAAAGAGAATTAGAAAAAATGGAAAAGATAGAGATAAGTGAAAACTTAG
>BPTM01000046.1 GCA_023705945.1 Candidatus Heimdallarchaeota archaeon | reverse complement strand
AGAAACATATTGACAAAAAACTAGCTTTCTTCCTACCAATGACTAATCTTATAGTTTCTGGAATAGCATTTGCTTTGTTATATGGTATCCCCTAAAGTTAAAGATAAAATTCTATATTGAGGGTCTTCTCTACAATCCGAATGCTATAAGAATCATAGAATAACCTATACTGAGTACAGCGAAAGTTATGGTTAAAGGTAACATCTTTCTGACATATTGTAAAAATGACATTGGATGCCCTTCCCTTTTAAGAATTTCAAGGGCCATTAAAATTGTTATAGAACCTAAAGGTGTAAGAGCACCTCCTATGTTACCAGAAAGAACAAAACCTATCCATAGACCTGTAGAAATCCCTGCAGGGAGAGATTTGAAAATGTAAGAGAAAACTATAGCAGCTGACGATCCATTTAGAAATCCTGTAATTGGTAGTCCTATGACACCAATAATGAGTGCTACTAATATCTGTCCATTGATTGTAGGGTTGTCCCCCAAAACACTTCCTAGGATACTATTCAGCGGAACTAGTGCTCCTGCTGCTGTTAATACACCCATCAGAACAAATAAAGCAACGAAGAAAACAACAATATTCCATTCAACCCCTTCTTCAAGGTAGTGTTTCAAATCAGCTCTGAAGAGATAGATACCAATTATCGTTGTTATTAAAGCTACTAATGCTACATCAATAGGATTCCCTGGAATACTAGTTAGTAGAAAACCAACGAATAAAATTCCCAGAAGAATAACTGATTTCCAAATATTCATGCGATTTTCAATACCAGACCAAGGATTAATTCTAGATAGCTGCTCTTTCTTTTCTTCAGGCACTTCTTTGAAAATTTCTTTCTTATATATTATGAAAAAGAAGCCTGTAGCAAGTCCAAAGAAGATTATTGCAATAGGTAGCATATAAAGCATAAATTTGATGAAGTTCATCCCTTCTCCATTATACAAGTTGTAAAAAATAATATTTGGAAGCGAAGATACAGGAGTTGGTAAACCACCAATTATCGTGTTTACTCCAACGAAAAGAACGAAAGGTCTTGGATTTATTTCGAGTTGTTTACAAATAACTACCGTTAATGATCCTAATAGAATAATTGCACTTAGATTATCAAAAAACATTGAAACAAAAAATGTTAGTCCTCCTAAAGCTACTATTAGTTTTTTTGGATCACCTTTGGTTAATTTAACTATAGAAAGCGAAATGAAATCAAAGAAACCTGCTCCTTTAGTTATTGCTACAATAATACTCACAGAGAAAATAATTAGAATTGCTTCAACATTGATTGTTTTTGCTAAAGCTTCAAGATAGTTATGCGGTATAACTTCATACTCTAGATTTTCAACGAATCCTGCTCCCCAATCCATGAAAATCAAATAAATGAGAGCAACAACAAGCGCACCAGTTACAGTTATCTTAGTTGCATCAACGCCATCTTTCATTAGTAAAAGAATAGTGGCTAGTACAATTATAACAATAATAATTGTTATTATCCAATCTAGCTCTCCTAGAATACTAGCCAAATGTTCACCTTTACCTTATATTATCTTTAGTTCTGTGATGAATAATCACATTTATTTGAATGTGGCTCAGTTTATATGAGCAGTAATGGAACCTAATGTACTTATTCAAATTCCATTCTAGAGGAAATTTCTTCTTCTTCTTTTTCTTTTTCTTCTTCTTCCTCTTCTTCATCTTTAGTTTCTTTGGTTTCTATTTCCTCTTTTATTTCTTCGATAACTTTCTCTTTTAGTTCCTTCTTAGGTTCTTTAAGATCACGTTTAAGCTCAAATTTGATTTCTTCCTTGATTTCTTCCTTGATCTCTTCTAAAATCGATTCTTTGAGCTCTTCCATGCTTTCTTCAGTTTTCAGTTCCTTAGAGACTTCTCTCTTAACTTCTCTCTTTGGTTCTTCTTTAATCTCTTTTTTGACTTCTTTTTTGATTTCCTCAATAACTTCTTCTTTCACTTCTTCTTTGATTTCATCTATATCAGTCATTTCGGTTTCCTTCTCGTCTTCTTTTTCTAATAAATCCAGATCTTCAAGTTGTTTCTTAACTTTAGTATCTATTTCCTGTTCTCGCTTTTCATCTTTGGTTTTTTCTTCAGAAACAACTTCATCAGCTTGTTCTATTTTCTCTTCCTTACTTCCTAATATATCGTTCTTTACTTCTTCTTTAATTTGTTCTTTTAAAGATTCATCAATCACTATTGTTTCCTTTTCTTCCTCTTTTTCTTCTTCTTTTACAATCTCTTCCTCTTCTTTTTCTTCAGCAGTATCATCAGTTTTTTCTTCATCAATTACTGCTTTCTTTGCTTCTCCTCTGCGTTTAGCAATAAGTATTGGAAAAGCAATATCACGATCTTCTAATAATTCAAAGAAATAAGAATATAAGCTTGAATGTTTGGATGGCATGTATATGATTAAAATCCCTACATCTTTTCCAAACGAGTTTACTTCATCTTTGAATTCATCCATCGTATTTGATGTAATAAGAAGAT
The DNA here is from genome assembly GCA_023705945.1 of Candidatus Heimdallarchaeota archaeon. Taxonomy (GTDB): domain Archaea; phylum Asgardarchaeota; class Heimdallarchaeia; order Heimdallarchaeales; family Heimdallarchaeaceae; genus UBA460. The sequence goes on along the minus strand of BPTM01000046.1, from coordinate 2,584 downwards.
ACTCAATGAATCTTGATGCCTCTTTAAATACTTCAGAATTTGCTCGGTCAAACCTCTCCATTTCTTCTTTATTCTTTTTGACAAATTCGATAAATTCGTCCTCACTCTTGTCTTCGTGATAATTTTGATCCACATTAATTAAACAGTGAATCTCACCTTTTTTTAGACTTAATGAGAGAGCTTTTTCAGTAAGATAACTCAATTGTAAGCTGTTACTTGCAAGAATACAAGTATTTCTCCAAAGTAATTCTACATTGATTTTGTCACTTTGAATCAGAAGAATTGGAATCTCTTTCACTTCTTCTAGAAGATAATCAAAAATGTCTCCCATAACAGTGATGCTAGGTCCAGATTCATCTTCTTCTTCTTCTTCGATTTCTGTTATTCCAATGAAGGACGATGGTACAATTATTAACTCATATTCTGTTTCCTTTAAGATTGCATCTATAATGCTTCTCAACATTTCTACGCTCTCTACAACTTGTCCCTTTATTTCAAATTCATCACTTTTCAAATGTTCGTATGCAAATGTAAGTGAGTCTTCATAACTCTCTTTTGATGTTTTTGCTTCAGTAGGGATGTTTTCAGAGTAGAAACATACAACATCGATTTTTGTACCAAAATGATGATTTAATTGTTCTGCTACTAAGACTGAAGTTCTGGATATTGATGTTCCATCAATTAATACTAGAGCCTTTTTAGCAGGATCTGGTTGAGGTCTAACAGAAGGAAGCAGTGCAGTAAATTTCTGCAATGTCTTTTCTATTGCTGTCTTCTGTTTATCTCTATCTTGAATGCTCATCAGAAACTCTTTTCACCATTACCTAAAAAAGCTTACAATAATAATCACACCATATTTTCTTCTTAAATCGCTTCTAACTGCTAAAATTTATGAAACTGGACGATTTTGCACTTGTTTTTAGGAATTACTTGAATAATTGTAATAATTGAAGAAATTTTGACTAAAAAATAACTTTTTTAATAAGATTTTGTCTTTTTGTCATGATTATTTGTAAATAAACAAAATTTATAGAAGACCAAGAATGTACAGTGTTAATGATGTTTTTTAAAAGGCAGAGAAAAGAGAATATTTTTAGAGAAGGGGTTATCGTAACTCTATTTTTTGTCTCTTCTGCAGCTTTCTTACTCATTCTGAATATCTTTTTACCAACCTTTCTACTTATTGCCTTTTCAGTTGTGTTCTTCGCACTTGCTGCAGTTGTTTTATTCATGATACTCCTTATTCCCGCAATTGAAATGAAAGGAAGTCAAATTCTGTTTTATCTATGGAATGAATTTTTGTTTACATTTATAGGAATTCCACTTGCTTCCATATGTGTTCTGATTCTACCTGTTTCAATCTATCTTTTATTCTTTTCAGGAAGTGCTGCTGAAATAATAATCTTTGCAGCGATTTTTACTTTTAGTTTACAGATAACCTCATTAATTTATACTGGAATCAAATTATGGTTATCATCCAGAATAAGTGGGAATAAAGTACCTGTTAAAGTAGATAAAGGTCCAATTGAACAATTGTTAAGCCGCTTTCCAAGTTTAGAAGATTAAAATCTCTATCCACAGCAAAATTCTTTTATTGTAAGTCAATCTATTTATCGTAATTAGGTGATATTATTGCACAAAAAATTATGGATTCCAGGACCTACTGAGGTAAAAGATGATGTTCTTGAACAGCAATCCAAAAAATTATTCGGACACAGAAGTAACGATTTCACTCTATTATATGGTAGTGTGTTAGATCAATTGAGAGAATTTTTCAAAACTGAACAACACATTACAGTAATAACAGCTTCTGGTACATTGTTCATGGATATCTCAGGAAGAAATTTGATTCGACCTGGTAAAAAAGCACTATGTATGGTGAATGGTTCATTTTCTGATAGAATGTACAAAACACTTGTTAATTGTGGTATTGAAGCTGAAAAGGTTGACCTTGAATGGAGTAAAGCACCAAAACCAGAGCATATCAAAGAAAAATTAGATCAATCAGAATATGATGTTGTAACAGTTTGTCAAAATGAAACTTCTACAGGAGTAAAGGTGGATCTCAAAGCTATTGGAGATTTATTAAAGAATTATCCTGAAACTCTGCTTGTTGTAGATGCAGTTTCGTCACTTGGAGGAGACTTGATTTTACCCGATGAAATGGGTACAGATCTTATATTTGCTTCTACCCAAAAATGTTTTGCACTTCCTCCAGGACTTGCAATTGGGATTGTATCTCAAAAGGCTCTAGATAGAACAAAAGATGTTCCTAATCGAGGTTCTTACACTGATCTTAACAGTATTTTCGCATACTTTGAAAAGAAGAGACAAACTCCTTCCACTCCAAATATCTCCTTGTTATTTGCATTTGATTACAAATTAAAACAAATGCTAAACGAAGGAGCAGAAAACATTAGTGCTAGGTTAACGGAACTTCGAGATTATACACACAAATGGGCCTTAAATCATGGTTTTGGTTTATTCGCAGAAGAAGGGTACAGGTCAGTAACTGTATCAACAATAGCAAACAAATTGGAAAAGGATGTTGGAGCTCTCAATAAAGCGCTAGGTGAGAAAGGTT
>BPTM01000045.1 GCA_023705945.1 Candidatus Heimdallarchaeota archaeon | reverse complement strand
GTAGCCGTCACTGTACCCTTGGTCATAACCGTCGTGCATACCTATTTCATAGCCATAATCGCGGTCATCATAGTAACCACCCCAGTAAGTTGGAGCGATGTAACTAAATCCATATACTCGCAAATTATTTATGTCGTCCACACCTGTCCAATAACCATTATTATACTCGTTATTATATCCGTCAACATATCCAGTGAACCATGTTTTCCAAGCACCATCGTAGAGATCCTTATACAATTCAAAATTGAAGTTGTCTAGATCAGCTTCATACCTGAAACCCAATTGATAGAAATCACGCCAGTATCTTTGATAGTCTCTATAATACACAAACTCTCCAAGGTTTGTTGGAGGAGGTGGTAAAGGAGGATTATTATCTGGGATTCTGTTGTTCAAATAGTCAGCTTGTCCTGCAGCAAAACCATCATCTCTGCCATCAAAATAACTGGCATAATAAGCATCTAGTGCTGTTGCAGAATCATTCCATGCTAAATTTAAACTACTGTGCCAAACAGCATCCCAACCAAACTGGTAACCATGATAATTTCCCATGTCATGTCCAAACCAATCTATGTTATATTCTTCGTACCAATAGTTATATGGATCGTCCCATTGTGATGGGTTCCACCAATATCCTCCGTAGAGGTATTCATTTGCAGCATCATCAAATCCTCTTTCAAATTCACCGATAAAAGTGCTGTTGAAATTCATCCAAAAGATGTCAGCAGGATCGTCTTCTACAGGATCTACAAAATCCATATATGGCCAATAGTCGTAATAGAGGGTAAAATTACCTTCTAAGAAATCGTCAGGAAAAGAGAACATCGATACATTTGCGTAAGCAGTTATATCAGAGTTGAGTTTCAAGAACCCGAATACCTGTTCAGCTGACATTGTTATTGGATCGTAATATGTGTAATCTGTATCGTTGAATTTGTAGAGAGTAATATCTCCTGTTGCTGTCACATATACAATAAATTCACTACCTTCTAAGGTGCCAACCAGACCTCTGTCGAAGTCAGGTGCTCCTGTCTGAGCTAATAATAAGTCAAGGACATCCCATAATCCTTCACCAAATTCAAATGTGGTGATATCATAAGTTAGTTTTGTACCAGCATCAATATTATCTAACTCTGCTGATCCAGTATTTAGTGGGTTGTCACTCGCACTCGTATTAACTACAGAAGTGGGCACAATCAAAGGAAGCATTATAATTAAAAGGCTAATGCCTAAAAATATTCTTTTTTTCATGTTTTAAACCCCTTCTTGGATTCTAATATTACATATTGAAAATGTCATTTAAAAACCTAATGTTCTAGTTTTGTCGAAACAACATTATAAATGTATACCCCAAAAGACTTCTGCCTTTCTAAGAATATTTTCTAGGAAGACAATTAGTGTAAATTTGTACGATTATTAGACTTGCTAAAAGAGTAAGAAAAGAAAGTTTTGGTCAATCTAGTTCAGTAGGTTGCTCAAATTGGCTCCCGAAGAATTCGAATGTGTGATAACTCCCACAGACCTTACAAACGAAAGTTAGTGAAAAAGTATCCTTTCTATTTTCTCCAATAAATTCTTGATCACACTCTTTTTCACAAAATTTGCAGTAAATTTTCAAGGTTGGCTTTTCGTTTACCATTGGTATTCACTTTATCATTATATCTTGGTATTTTTAAGTTATTTGCATAGAGTTTTCTAAGATATGAGAGAGGTTAATCGCTCAACCGCTTCTTCAAGTTGTGTAACATCAGCAGAACCAAAACTCGCTCTAACATAGTTTGTTTGGCTGGGACCAAATTCAGTTCCTGGAACTAATATAACTCTAGATTCATCAAAAGCTTTTGTTGAGAAACTTTCACCATTTGAGTATCTCGTTTGAGATATATTAGGATAACAATAGAAAGAGCCAACTGGTTTCTGACAAGTAATGCCATCTATAGAGTTTAACCCATCAACTATGATATCTCTTCTCTTCTGAAAGATTCCTTTAACTTTTTTCTTAAATTCTGTAGCTGCAGGAGTGTGCATGAAATTAGCTAAAGCAACTTGTGTTGGCGTTGTTGCATTTGCTACGACAAATCCATGATAACCTAGTATAGGTTTCATCAGTTCTGGTGTTGTTACTCCGTATCCCATCCTCCAACCAGGTATAGCATATGTTTTAGAAAATGAATTAATTGTGATTGTTCTTTCGTAAGCTCCATCAATAGACCCTACATGAACATGTTTGGAATCATCAAAAGTATAATATTCATATACTTCATCACTAAGAATAAGTAAATCATTATCCACCGCAATATCAACCATAGCTTTTAACTCTTCTCTATCCATAACTGCTCCTGTTGGGTTGGAAGGAAAGTTGAGAATTAAGGCCTTAGTTTTATCTGTAATTAATTCTTTTGTCTTTTCAATGTCAATTTCAAAATTATCTTCAGAAGGCATCCAGACAGTTTTACCTCCAGCTAGAGTAACTTGCCTAGGATATGTTAGAAAACAGGGATCTTGAACTAAAACTTCATCTCCTTTTGAAAGATAAGCTTGGAGAGCTATGTAGATTAGTTGAACCCCACCACAAGTCACAATTGTACCATCTGTGGAACTATAATCAACACCATAATCTGCATTATATTTCTTGGTGATTGCTTCTCTTAAACCTAGATATCCAGAGGTTTGGTCGTAATTGTTGAAGTTATTGTCAACAGCTTTTTTGAGTGCTTCTTTTAATTCATCTGGAGTATGGATATCTGGAGCACCTATCCCTAGAGAGATAACATTTTCTACTCCTTGCGATTTAGCAAACAACTCCCTTATCCCACTTGGCTTTATTTTTTTAAGTTTCTCTGAAGTGAAAATCATCTATATTCAACTGATGATTAACACATCAAAGTTAAATCTTTGTGTAAAAACATGAGAACTAGTGAAACAGATATTATAATAAATTCACAATTTTTCCTACCGGAGATTCAAGATTTTGTATAATTTGTTTTGTTTTTTGTCGAATCGAACTCTTATCAACTGAATTTCTAATCAAAATCTTAGCTCTTTCAATTGCTTGATCTACTGAATATTCATTGTACAAAGGAATACCAATAGAAGCAATATATTCCAACACATCCAAAGGTTGAGGATAGTATGAAATGGAAGGTGTCCCAATTGCTGCGGCTTCCCTTGCCATTGTAGCTCCTCCAGTAATGCAGAGATCAGAATAGTAGTAAAGAGACAATGTATCCACTGCTTTAGGTGGAATGATTAGTTTGTCACCAAATTTCTTTTTCAAAGCTTCTTTTTGTGTTTCATACCTGGGAAACATCACAACTTTTCCTTCATATTCTTTGAAAATGTCTTCTAAGATTAAATCAAGATAAGTGAGTCCATCAATTCCTAGTTCTAGCATGTAAGCTGCACTGCTTTCTTCAGGTCTAGCAACTATGAAATGGTCTTCAGTAGTAAGGGAGAGTTGATCTAGTACAGCAGGATTTGGTTCAAAATTTAAAAGCCAAGCCACTTCATCAATTCCGTCATAAGGTTGTAATTGTTCGTCTAGTGCTCCTAAAGATAACCATTTTTCTTTAGGTATACTTGAACTATATACAATATATTTTGAAAGAGGAACTGTTAATTTTCCAACAGCTTTAGCGTGTGGTGAATCGTTAATCGTAATTGTAGGAATCCCAAGCCCAAAGGCAACTCGTGTTGATTCAGGACTTGAAAATGAAATATGATAATCGGGTTTTTCATCAAGATTGTTGATATACTGGGCAAGTAGTTCTATTCTTTTATTCCCAGCCATTAGTTTTCCAAAGAGCGTTCCTCCTCCATGTCGACCTAGAACTTCTACATCTCTATGTAATAAATCAAATAAACTTACAACGTAATCATAATCTCTACATGTGAATAATACTTCATGACCTTCTTTTTCAAGTTCAGTAGCTATTGCATTAAATAACAAAGGTTCTTTAGCAGTAACAATATCAAACCAGATTATCATTAAAGAGAGTGTAACTTTGATACAAAAAAATCTTGTGATGAGAATGCATATTGTTTGTTCAATTGAAGGTCTCGTGTGTTGTAGTGCTAATCACACTTACTGAAACCACATTGCCTGCAAGTATAGCACCCCTCTGCAAACTCTAACATTCCACCACAGTCAGGACAAGCGATTATTCCATTATTCTTAACAACGTGATTACCATTAATGTAATTTGCTAAAACTTGAGATATACCATCAGCGCAAGATAAGACTGTTTTCCCTTGATAGAAGTTAGGGCTGGGACACCTTATTCCAGCGAGGTGATCAACTACAGATTCAACTTTTACACCAGATCTGAGGGATAGGGATATCAATCTACCTACTGCTTCACTCTGACTAGCTATGCAACCGCCACTCTTACCTACTTGAACGAAAACCTCACACACTCCTTTTTCATCTTTGTTTATAGTAACATAAAGATTACCACAACCTGCTCTTATCTTGTGAGTTTGTCCAACAGTTACTTCAGGTCTTTCTCTAGGTTCAAGTTTTTCTATGTGTCTAATTTGATCTTCTATTTTTGATTTTGCTTCAGTCTTCTTGGTTGATAACACTTGATACTTTCTAGAACCATCGCGATAGACAGTTATTCCTTTACAATCCTTCTTATAGGCAAGTAAATAGGATTCAGCTATATCTTCTTTTGTTGCCGAGGACGAGAAATTAATAGTTTTTGAGGTGGCATTGTCAACATAGTCTTGAAAAGCAGCTTGCATTTCAATATGATCAGTAGAAGTTATATCATGAGTGGTCACAAACAGCTGTCGTATTTTCTTTGGTATCTCCTCTAATTCTTGAATGGAGTTTGAACTGGCAACTTTTTCTAGAAGTTCTTTTGAATAGATGTCCTTTGCTTTCAATTGCTCTTCAAAAAGTGGATTAGCTTCAAACAATTTCTTACCATCTAGAACATTGCGAGTAAAAGCTATTGCAAAGTAAGGCTCGATACCACTTGAACATCCTGCAATTAAGGATATAGTCCCAGTGGGAGCGATGGTTGTTGTTGTAGCATTTCTCATGAATTCAAATTTATCCTTGAAAATGCTCTTCTCAAAATTGGGGAAATTACCCCTTTCTTTGCCTAGTTTGGATGATTCATCTCTTGCTTTTACTTGAATGAAAGACATGATTTTTCCAGCTAAATCTAATGCTTTTTTGGAATTATAAGAAATACCTAGAGAAACCAAAACATCAGCAAAACCCATAATCCCAAGACCTATCTTACGATTGGATTTAGTCATTTGTTCAATTTCAGGAAGAACGTATTGATTTCTATCAATGACGTTATCAAGAAAACGAACAGCTAAACGAGTGGTTTTCTCTAAAAGAGACCAATCGATATCAGAATCTTTGATGTGTTTAAGAAGATTAATAGAACCTAAATTGCAGGATTCGTAGGACAAAAGAGGCTGTTCGCCACAATTTCTCGTTTTCAGGTAAACTATTTTTTTACTTGTTTCATTTACAGATAGAAATCCTCCTATGAAGAAATTGTGAAAGTCATCTACAGTACCATTATATACGTCACTAGTTCCAACATACTTCACACTAACTATTCTGTGGTTATACATCACAGATTCTTCTTTTAATTCCTTGTAAGAAGAATAACCATGCTTGGTTCCCAATCTGAAACGAATGTCATCTTCTTTGCATTTATTTTCCCATTCTTTTTTCAAGGGATCTCTTTCTAACTGCCTTTTTAGCTCTTTGTATTTCTGTATCTGCAATTCTTTATTCATTTGAGCTTTTTCTTGATATTTTTTGTTAATGCCTTTATTTCGACTTATTCGGATTTTGAAATCGGTATTAAACGCCTCCATAGCGCAACTCCTACTGCAATATCCGATTTCTCTACTAGAAAAACTAATGGAAAAGGAGGATCCACAATTTGTGCAGACTTTCTTCACTTTAACTGAATTTTCATCAAGAAAACAGTCTAAATTTGTTTTTCTTCTGGATTCTTCCAGTTTTCTTTCTGCCCGATTTCTAAATCCTTGTGCAGCTTTTTTCTTGTATTCTCTATTGTTCCATAATTCTTTAGAAATTTTTGATAACCTTTGCTTTAGTTCAGGGTTATGATAATGATGATTTTTAATTCCACGGCTTATTTTTCTTTTTGTAGAATCTTCTAATTTAACTCCGAATCTTGGATTTTTCTCTCCAGTAACATCATAAAAAGGATTACTTCTCAGATAATTTTTCCATTTCTTCTTATCTTTCTTAATTTTGTAAAGGGGATTCTTCTCTCCCTTAATTCTACTTGAATGATACTCGTTATGTTCAGAGACACCCATAATCTCAAGGTTCTCAGGTTTATTGTTTTCAGAGTTAAAATCTCGGTGGTGTACTACACAATCCATAGGAATAGGATTAGAATTATTATGATAAAAACTTGCAATAT
>BPTM01000044.1 GCA_023705945.1 Candidatus Heimdallarchaeota archaeon | reverse complement strand
TTGCTTACAGAATTACCAAACATTTTTTCCATTTCTTCAATATAGATGTTTTTGTAATCTTGTGTAGTCGGTAGTTTTGTTTTCATTAGTTCATGTACTCTTCTCTCGAATTGGTAGAAAGCATTCTGTCTATGAGATGTAGAGAAGTTACCTTCAATATGATTACATAATAAAGCAATCTTTTCATCTTTAGATAGATCCTGCTCCATTAGGTAATCAAAAGCTAAAATCTCATTGAAAACTGAAGCTATTTCTGCGACAGCAAGAGATGAACCAATATTGGTAAATGTTTGGTTCTGTTGAATGTAATAGTGGTGTAAAGCATGACCAAGTTCATGAGCAAGAGTCAAAACAGAATCAATATTTCCTGTGAAATTGACGAAAACAAAAGGATATTGTCTTTGTCTTCCATAACTGCAGAAGGCTCCACCTGTTTTTCCTTTTCGTGATGTTACATCAATATGTTTGAGTTCGTACATCTTCTGTATAATATCCTTGAATTCAGGTAAAAATCTTTCATTAACTTCTTTAACTAATTCTATCGCTTCCTCGTAGGTATATTTTTTCTCAATCTCTCCTACTGGAGCATAGATATCTGACATTCTTAGTTTGTCTAGACCTATCACTTTCTTTTTCAAATTATAGTATCGTTCAACAATTGAATTGCTATCTGACGTAACTTCTCCTAAGGTTTCAACTATTTCATCGCTTATCTCATTATCAAAATTTCTTCTTGAAATTGGTTTCTCATAATTCTTTCTTTTTGTTTCAAGATCCCAATCTTTCAAAATATTGTTGTAGATGTGAGTGAAAATCAACTCATTTTCTTTGAATTTAAAAACAAAAGTTTGAAGAGCTCTATATCTTACATCTTTATCCTTATGATACATGAAAGCAAAAAGCTCGGATCCAGTCAAATCTTTCTTTTCTCCATCTACCTCAAATTCGTACATAAATCCACTTTGTATTTCATCGTAAAGTTTTGTGAAACAACCACTACCAGTTAAATCTTTCATCATAATTATTTGTTCTTCTTTTTCAGAAAGCTGATGATCTTTCTTCAATCTATTAAATTCTAAAGCGTGACGATAATTAGATAATTCTGTTGAGTTTAAGAATTCTTGATATTTCTCTTCGGAAATTAGATTAAGTTCAAGTTCAAAAAAGATAACAGTTTCTCTTATTTTAACAGAGAATTCTTCTACTTTTGCTTTTAATTCTTTTACTTTATCATCTAAGGAAGTAGTGGAGTAAATTAATCCTGAGAATAAACTTAGATAAAACATTCTCTCAAATATTTCTTCTAATGCTATATACCATTCCTTCAATTGTTCTGGTTTAAGGGATACATCTACTAGATTACTTTTTACTTCAGAATTAAACTCTCTAGCAAGTTTTTCGATATTTTTCATATCTTCTACGATTTTTGGATCATCAATTCCTTTGTATAAATTTGATAAATCCCATGCTATAATTTGTTTAGACATAAACTACATAGAATGAATTCGGTTTAAGAATTTTAAGATTAAACATAAAAAGAGAAGAAGAAAAGAAATGAATTATGAAGTAGCAGCAGTTATGTTAATATCTTCTAGCAAAACAGCAGGTATAAATGTTGGAATAGCTACTTCCCAACTTTTTATTTGTTTTATTTCCTTACCTAATGCTTTGATATTTCCAAAAATATTGAACATAGTATCGCTTATTCTTAACTCTCTAACTGGTTTTGAGATTTCACCATTCTCAATTATGAACATTCCATCTCTAGGAATAGTTGAGAATATCCCATCTGCATAACTAGTAAATCTTGTATACCAGTTATTAGTAAGGTAAATTGTTGGTTTGTTTTTGGATATTTCCATTAATTCTTCAAATGAGTGATCTCCTGGTTCAAAGAATACATTAGTATTCTGTGGGAAAACAAGCCCAGCATTTCCTGTACTAACTGTTCCTGCTTTTTTAGCTGTTGATGTGTTATGAATAAAACCTTTCAGAATACCATTTTCAACTAAAACATTCCTACCTGTTGGATGACCTTCATCATCAAACGATTTTGATCCTAGACCATTCGGAAGAAGAGCATCATCATAAACTGAAATAAATTCAGGAGCAATCTGTTCTCCAATTTTATCTTTCAACCATGAAAATCCTATTTCTACAGAAAATGGATTGGCAGCTACTGGTGTTGCTGCAACAATGTCACCAGCTACCTTAGGAGCTAAAAGGACATTATATTTTCCAGGTGATCCATTTACTCCTCCAACTGACATTTTAGCTATTTTCCCTGCTTTTCTTCCAGCTTCTTCTAAATCGATCCTCGAAGATAATCGTCCAACATCTATTTCTGCTCCTGAACTAGTATCATCAATGAATGAACGAATTGTATATTCATATTTGGTTGAATGTGCTTTTGCTCTAGCTCCTCTTGAGGAAATAAGTTGAACTTTTGTTGCATCCCAATAAAGTACTCCTGCAGATCTTTTCGCTCCTTCTTCTTGAGCTGCATTGATTGAAGCTGTCACTTTATCGAGAGCTTGTTCGTGGAAATCTATTAGATCTGGATCGCTTAATTCATCAATAGATGGATAACTAAACGGACCATCGGATATACCCATGTAATTTTGATTTGGGGGTAATGAGGAGACAAGTTTATCGAGAGAATCAATCGATGATAAAATTGTTTCAGATGTTAGATCTTGAAGTTCAACAGCAACCGTTTTTTGATTTTTAACTGCAAAAACTCCTAAGTCCATTGAAGCCCAATTCTTGACAATTGTAATTTGATTATCAGCAAATCTAATTTGTGATTTATTGCTTTTTTCTGTCTGCAAAACATAATCTTCAAAACCTAACTCCTGGAGTTTCTTTATTGTTAAATCTATAACATTTTCAGTATCTAATTTATCTACCATTACTCTCACCTAACCTCCACATTACGAATACGCATGAATGAACCACCATGATATACAGGTGCACCTTGCATCGGATCGCCTTTACCACAAGTAGCAGCGTCAAATTCTAGCAAACTCTTCTTTGCAACTGCGTCAACTGAACCCCATAGTTTGGGTGTTGTAGTTTCAACTACAGGTCTCCTTACCATGTGTTTAACTTCACCATTCTCAATTAGATATGCTTCTAATCCTACATACTTGGATTGATATCTTCTGTCATCAATATTCCACTCAGTAAAGTTGTGCATCAAGACACCAATTTTAACGTCCTCTATCAGTTCCTCTAATTCGAAATCACCTGGCGATAGATAGGTATTTGCCATTCTAGGGATTGGTTCACGGTTATACCCTATTGCTCGAGCAGCAGCTGTACTCTTTGTTTGCATGAAAGCAGCTGATTCTCTGTTATGTAACATATCTTGGAAGATACCATCTTTTAAGAGATGTCGAGGTCCAGCTTTTATTCCTTCATCATCATAGAGATAGTAACCATATGAACCAACTAATGTAGGATCATCTATTATTGTAACTTCATTAGAACCTATTTTTTCACCAATCATATCTTGTTTGAGATAACTTTCCCCTGCTTGAGCACCTTCTCTTCCTAATATTCTATCTCCTTCTGATGGGTGACCTTGATTTTCATGACACATGATACCTATTACATTAGGACCAACCACATAATCTATTTTTCCTTTTGGAGCTTCCTTTGCTTCAGTAACTATTTTCCCCAATGTTGTGACTTCTTTCTCTATATGCTCTTCAATCTTCCAGAAATCTAGTGATTCATAGCCACCAGCTTTTCCTTTTTGTATCATTAACTGCTCTTTCGAGCCTGTAGTTGGATTTACTGCCACAATCAATCCAAAGAGCTGTAGAAGATCAGTTTCGCTCTCTATCCTTGCTCCTTCGTTAGTTATAATCAATTTCTTCTCTGTTTGATCTAACATTTGAAAGAAACGGAACGGTATGATTGCACCCGTTTCTACTTCAGCAGCTATTTTATCTAGATTAATTAATCTGTTAATTTTCTCTTCAGGGGATATCTCTAAAGGTCTTTTTCCACTATGGCCAATGGCTTGATAGGTTGCTTTGTGAATTTCCTCATCGCTAAAAGCTATTTTCTTTGTGCGCATATTCCCACTTGCTTCAGCCATTTTAGTTGCAAAAGAAACAGCTATATTCATCTCTTCTTTTGTCATCTCATTAAAACTAGCGAAACCTACTCCACCATCTTTCAATACTCTGATCCCGATTCCCTTGCTTCTCATTATGGCGCCTAATTCAGGAACACCACTCTTCAAGATACTGGTATTGCTTTTCAAATCAACTAATCGCGCTTCAATATATTGAGCACCAAGTTTCTCTCCCTTCTCTATCGCTTTTTCAACCAGATCAATTGGTTCTGCAGTCATATCCAGAAGATAAAATTAGAATTATTTAAATATATTCTCTCAACGATGAAAACAGAGTAAGCTTGTGTAGGATATTATTTCACTGATTCTAAATCGATTTGGTACTCAACAAATTCCTTTACTAAATTAGCTACATCCTTACCCTGCTCAAGTAGTATATCATGTTTTGAATCAGGTAGTATTATTAATCTCGAGTTAGGTAGAAGTTCTCGCAATTTCATTGAATCTTTGACAGAAGTAAAGTTATCTTTTTCCCCTACCATAAGTAAAATCGGAGTTTCTAAATCCTTTAATTCTTCATCCTTCTTCCAAGCATAAACTGTATTTAGTAAACTTAGTCGAAAAACATGATATGGCATGCTCTTCCTTTGTTCTCTTATGATGTTGAGATACTTTGGATGAACTGAATTTGATTCGAGAAGATTCATCCCAAAGTGTAGAATAAGATTTTTTACTCTTTCATCCATTCTGGAAAATATTAAAGGAAACAATCGTGGAATTGGTTCTCTGAAATTAGATGCACTTGAAAGTAAAACAGCTGCTTTTGCTCTGTCAAGATTTAGACATAGATAGTTCTGAACTATTGCAGAACCCATGGAATGCCCAAGTAAGATTAAGTTTTTCGGATTGATCTGATCCACAATTTGCGCTAATTCTTCTGTAAATAACCCCAAATCATAAGTATCTGGTTCAGCATCAGAAAAACCATGCCCTTTCATATCATAAGCTATTATTCTAAAATAAGGTCCTAATAGTTTTAGCAGATAGCTGTAAATTATACTACTTGATCCCCAGCCATGTGCACAGATTATGGTATAATCATATAATGGATTTTCGTTTATATCTATGTAACTAACATCATACCATGAGCCACTTCTACGTATCCTTAATTTTGATCGCTTTTCTGAGAATGGATCAAACATTATTAAATCATCCATTTCCAGCTTAGAAGCTCTAATAAGTGATAACATATTGTTCAAATATTTGATAGTCATCAACACTTATAAAACTAATCAAATAAAGTGCTAAAGACCTTAAAAATGCAATGTGTAGCGATTTACACAGATATATCTTTCAAACTAAATCTATCCTTTTTTCTTAAGAATATAATGTGAAAAAGAGAGATATTAGAGTGATTTTTCAAAGAAATCTGCTAACATTTTGAACAAAGTTTTTTGGTTCTTAACTTTCAAAATCCCATGACCTTCATCTTCGAAAATATACTCTTCATAATCAATTTTATGTTCTATTAGTTTCTTTCTTACCTCTTCTACATTCTTTGGAGAAACATTAGGATCTCGTCCTCCTTGTATAATTAGTAATTTGCCTTGAATGTTTTGAACAAAATTGATGGGTGATCTTTCAAAATATATTTCAGGCACTTCTGTTGGAGTTCCACCCATCATTTCAGCTGAAAGAGGTCTTAAATCAGGTCTTGTAGTGTTGTAATCTATTACAAGATCAGTCATGCCACAAATAGGTGCTGAAGCTGCTACTATATCAAATGGAGCTTTTGTTATCCCGAACCAAGCTGAATACCCTCCATAGCTTGTTCCAGTAATACCAACTTTGCCACTTACAGCTATTCCTCGTGATATCATTGTCTTGATTCCTGAGAGAATATCCTCTTGTTCATCAGCTCCCCATCCTTTGTCTCTTATTGAATCCTCAAATGTGAACCCATAACCAGTTGATCCTCTATAATTTGGATCAAGAACTGTAAAACCTAATTTGGTAAAGTACTGGATTTCTGAATTAATTGCGTCTTCAGAGTGTGCGGTAGGTCCTCCATGCACATAAATTATTGTTTTTCCATTTGTTTTTGTAGGCTTATATAACCAGCCATGCACATTGACACCATCATGGGATTTCCAATCAAAGTCTTCAGCTGCGGTTAAATCATCATTTTGCAATCTTGTTTGTTTCCAAACATCAGTCAGTGATTTGAAATTCATTGAATCTATATTGTCAATATTGAATTTTATGATATCATCTGGTTGAGTTGAAGAATAATATTTGCCAATCCATTCTTTAGAATTTAAAGGGGCAATTGGATAATAATTTCCAGCAATTCTAGGTAGCTTTGTTTCTTGCAAAGTCTCCATGTTAATGATTGAAACTTCTTCTTTTGATTTTTCATATTCTGAAACAAGGAAATAATTACCTATTCTGGGTACAGAAAAATCTTCAATACTTCGTGATGGATCATCGATTATCCATATGATTTCTTCAGATTCTATATTGAAAATACCAAGTGAGTAATGTTTCTGTTCTATATTTTCTTTTGTATCAGTAAGAAATACTATTCTCTTACTGTCTGGTAGCCAAGATGCAAATACTCTTGCTTTCTCTCCAAAATTCAGTATCTCTCTATCCTGATCGCCATCTATATCCACTACCCACTTCTGTTCCCCTTTAGGATGGTATTTTTTTCTGCTATAGAGTATGTTCTGTCCATCTTTTGATAGATCAGGGAATAACCAAGTTGGTTTATCAGGTTTTGCTAAACACACCATCTCATCAGTATCTAAATTGTGTTTGTAAATGTAAGTAGGCTCAATTTCCTTTTTCTCTGATAAGGAATAATTAGCTCCATAGATCAACCATTTCTCGCTTGGATCGATTCTTCCTCCTCTCAAGAAGAATGGAGGTGTATCCATAGTTAATGGAATCATCTCAAGCGGATTATCTAGGTTTATTCTGAACAATCTAACTCTTTCGTTTCTACTCTTATCTTCTCCAACCAAAACTGCATCACTCTTTGGATAGAAATGTCTTACTATTGTCATCTCTGGAGTATTCGATAAAGCTACTGGTTTAGAACTAGCATCTGTAAGAACATAGAATACATCAATGTTAGGATTGATATTTCTCCATGAATAGGCTAAATATTTACCATCAGGGGAAATTTGAGGAGAATAGATAAAAGGTATTGTAAGCAAATCATCTAAATAATCTTCTTTCATGACTGGAATTTATTCAAGATTATTAAAATAGTTTACTGAATAGCAGATGAAAAGAAAGTTCAGAATATATGTGGAAACCATTCAACAAATGGTACAAACAATTCAAGAATTGGAACTGAGAAGATAAAGAAAATTGCTCCTATGATTAACCCCACAACAGTTCCACCTATTACATCTAACACATAATG
>BPTM01000043.1 GCA_023705945.1 Candidatus Heimdallarchaeota archaeon | reverse complement strand
GGGTTGCTGATGGTTCATTGTGCTGGATTGTTGTTGATGGAATTGCCCAGGTGCTCCTCAAGGATGCGACACTTTCAGCAAGAGGGAACTGGGTCTATGTCTCGGATGTTGCCGGGAGAGCAAACGCGACCCTAGCAGCTCCTCCGGGTGGTGGAATACCGGAGCTGGATATTCACATGGGGGAGATAGGGCATTGTATTGAGTCGAAGTCTGCGGACACCGATGTACTGGCAAAGATAGTAGTACACTTTAACTAAGGAGTGGAGTATGGGACAGGAAAATGAGGCACCTAGAAAAATTAACGGAGTTGAAGGGGCACTTGGCCAACTAATGCAGGCTCAAGGACCCGATGTTGTAGAAAAGTGGGTTAACCCCTCTGATATCGGCGTTGACTACGGCCTGTCGTTCATCGGTACTGTTACCGGTGTTCTCAATGCTCCGAAGTTCCAGTGCTCGGGTCTTATTGGCTTTGGCGATGGGTTCTTCAACGGCTACTGGGCCTACGTGGTCAGGGATGCTGGTGGAGCTGGAGCTCAACCACAGGGCCAGAAACTGATTTGTACCGGATATAGTAGTGTTGATGGTGACTTTACTGTCGCAGCTTTTACCCCAAATGTGATAGCCGTTGGGGATAAGGTCTTGTTCATGCATCCAAATGCTGTTCAAGCCAGGACACTCCTCACTATGGACTTCTGGAGTTTGCCCCAAGAAGAGGTCCCCCTCGTTATAGGTGCTGGAGACGAGGCTTTGCCGAGTGTAACTGTAGCTGACTTACCTGGTGGTGCCACCATAGTGCGGGCAATAGCCATGTTCAAGTTCCGAATGGTTGAGAACCATACCTATGCGGGTCCGAACAGTCTTGATGGTGCTCAGGTGATCCAGGTGGCTACCTCTGTGCCTGCTATCAATTTCGTAGATACGCAGTTTACCATAGCCGAGACTACCAGAGAGGGTGGAGACGTTGTTATAGGTGCCATAGATATTGCTGCAACAGTTAATGCCAACGGCGCCTATGCCTTCCACTGGGATGAGGCAAAAGCTGCACAAACTGGCTTAAACTTCAACGATGTCCAGATGGGGATAAGAATATGGTACTCGGTGTAAGGTGATATGAAAGGCACAGTCTGTAGCGAGACTGAGGATTAGCTGATGAACGATAGAGTAGTCAAAAACCCTAACTTCAAGAATAACGGTGAGTTCCACCAAAGCCTCATATCCAGAGGTGTGGAGGCTAAGGACTACCCGAACTCTCATACTGAGGTTGAGTATCTGGGTGGTGACAAGTTCGCTGCCTCTATCGGGGTTGGTCACCGGGTATTCTTTGACAAAGCCGATGGCAATAAGCCAAAGAAGCATAAACTCACCGATGAGCGCCCAGCTAAGGACTATGTTCTAATTCAGTCTGCTAAGTGCTGCGTTGAGGTCTATCCCTACTACGCTAAATATTTTGATGTCCAGCATGAGGAAGTCAGGCTTTATGAGGAACGCTGGGTAGTCCAGAGGCTATTCAATGAGCCGGATGAGTGGCAGGATGTGGACGCCTACAACCCTGTTATC
>BPTM01000042.1 GCA_023705945.1 Candidatus Heimdallarchaeota archaeon | reverse complement strand
GTATTCTTGCAGCATAGCTATGTGTAGAACCAATGACTGACTCAAAATCTATATTCAATTGTTTCTTACCTTCTTGTGCAATCCATTCGATATATGCTGTATTAAGTTCTAAGAGTATAGGTAAGTGTTTTGATATATTTAGTATAACAAATTTAATCATTAAATCACCATTCTATTTTCATTACCTATCAAAGTAACGATAAGCTATTATTAAGTATTGTTTTGTAATGTCTTCATCGTGCTCACAGCATTGTAGAGTTTTGTCGAAATATCTTTTTGCAAACGTTTGCGTAATTTGCAAACGTTTAAATATGTTTCTTGATTTAAGGGGTACAGAATGTTAAAATTACAAAGTAAAAGTGATATTCATGACAGATGAAAATTCAGATATTGTGATAAGTTTACGGAATTTATCAAAGAAATTTGGTGATTTCTACGCAGTATCCAATTTTTCCTTAGATGTGAAAAAAGGCGAAATCATAGGTTTACTCGGACCCAATGGAGCGGGAAAGACGACAACTATGAAAATGATTTCAAGGTTGTTAAGACCATCAACAGGAGAAGTTTGGATTAGAGACAATGGCAACCTAGAGTTATTAACTAATAAGAGTAAAGATTCCTTATTAGATCATTTAGGATTTCTAATAGAAAATCCTACATTTTATGACCACATGACTCCAAGACAAATTCTATCTTATTTTGCTAAATTGAAAGGGTATCCTAAGAAAAAGATACGTTCAAGAGTTGAAGAAGTAATAAATATGATAGGATTAGAAGGGTGGATTGATAAAAAAGTAGGAACATTTTCTAAAGGAATGAGACAGAAACTAGGGATTGTTTCAGCTCTCGTCCATGACCCCGACATATTAGTGCTAGATGAACCACAAACAGGTTTAGATCCAAAAGCAAGAAGAGAGATTCGAGAATTACTCTTGAGATTGAAACATGAAGGAAAAACTATTTTCCTAAGCAGTCATCTTCTCTATGAAGTAAGTGAGATTTCTGATCGAATTGCAATTATCAACATGGGTCAATTAGTAGCATTTGACACTATAAGAAATCTAGAAGCTGAAAGTAAAGATAGTCTCTTACGTATTCAATTGCTAACTTTACCAACAGATATTGCAATGATGAGTGACAAACTAGAATCAATCATAAAACCACATACTGGAATGAAGAATGTTTCAGGTTTTGTTTCTTATAATACTGTTACACAAGTTTTTGAAGTAAGATTTGATGGTAATTTGGAGAATCAAAGCCGTATATTGAAAGAGTTAACTCTAAATAAAATCGATGTTGTAGATTTCTCTGTTCCTAGGACAAGCAGTCTCGAAGAGTTGTATATCAGATTGTTGGCTGGAATGGTCACAAATAGAAACCCTGTTGCTGAGATACAGGCTAAAGAATCAGCAGGAATAATGGAGTGATTAAAATGTCAATAACACAAGAAGAAAATTTGGAATTAAGATTTGAAAAGAAGCCTGTTGGGCTGATGAGAAGCTTAGATCAAGTAGGAGCAACAACTAAATTTGAGCTAAGACGAAATGTAAAGAATATGATTATTTCCTTGTTTGTAGCTGGTTTTATCTTCTTGCTTTCGCTAATAATCAATCTTATTACTGAAAGTAGATTAGGAGAGAGTCCAGAAACAGCAACAGACTATATCACTTCATATTTGGGGATGATTAGTTTCTTTATTCTGATAATTGCAACAATGTTTGGAGGCAACATAATTGCTCTAGATTTTGATAAACAAACAGGAAACCTATTGTTTCCAAAAATAACTAAAGGTCGTCTCTTTGTTGGACGACTAATAGCTAGATACTTACTATCAGCCTTAGCGGTTATTTTCTACTACATACTAATTGTAATTGTAGCAGCAATAAAGTATTCTGAACTACCTGTTGAAACTTGGGCATCCTTAGGTTGGGCCTTGCTCTATACATTCTTAGTACTCTCATTAGTTATCTTCTTTAGTAGCTTTATGAAGAAAACATCAACAGCTATAGTTGTAAGTTTAGTAATGGTACTCCTTGTATTTAACCTTGGAAGTACAATCTTAACTATAACTGGAGTAGAAGTAGAACCATTATTCATTCTAACATACTACTCTAACATTATAACACATAGCTTTGCAATGCCTACTGAGAGATTTGTTGAAGGATTTCTAGGAGGTCCTCATTCGGTAGATGCTCCATCAATTATGCAATGGTTAACCCCGAGTGTAGGTGGAGCAATAATAGGCATGTTGATCTATTCAGCAATACTCCTTATAGCAGCGTATTTCTTATTCAGAAGAAGACAACAAAAGTAGATTGAAATAAAGAAGGGGATATCACAACTCCCTTTCTTTCTTCGTTTACCAACTAGAAAGAAATAAATAACAAAGAATGCTGTTGAATAACATGATAGAAGCGAATTCCACTAAAGTTTCTGAAACGAAAACTGATTTCAAAATAAGTTGGCAATTTCTTAAAGCAAATTATAAATCATTTCTTGCAACAGAACTCTTTGCTTTTTTAGCTTTCATCGTAGTAATTTCGATTATGATGGGGATACTTGTATTGATTTTTGTTCTTTCTCCTGAATTAGCACTTTCAGATCTTATACCTGTGATTGCAGAAGATCGAGAAATAACGATTAGAGTTTGGCTTATTATTCCGATTTTGGCCTATTTAACAATGGTTGGATTCCTATACTGTCAATTTGGTTTAGCTTATGATATTTTCACATCTGGAGATATGTTTACTGAGTTCAGGAAAGCTTTTAGTTATTTTAAGGCACATTGGTGGAAATATATTCTATTAACTTTTGTAACAGGATTTAGTTTTTTCATACCAGATAACATTACACATGTAAGAGCAGAAACGAGTCATTGGTCATCTTCAGATGCACTAATAATAACTTTTGAAGTCATAAGATTTCTGTTATTTTTCGTTATTTTAGTAGTTTTTAGTAATACTATACCTAGTGTTACTGCTCAAGGCAATCTGATAAATAGTTTCAAAGAATCTATTAGAATTGTAAAAAAAGAATGGAAAAGATTAGTGAAAACATGGGGAATCTACTTCCTGATATTTATCGCACCATCGTTTGTTCTATCTGTAGTTTTACAATTAACTTATCCTGTTCTAGTAGGAACAGCCTGGATTACAGTAATAAGAGTTATAGCAATTATTCTTCAAATTTACAAATTATTCATAGGATTTCCAATGCTTGCATTAATTGCAACTAGAATATACAATAGTGTTGAATTTGAGAGATTTAAACCTCTAACAAAATCTGGAAATCCATCAAAAGTAGATAATGAAGAGAAGATTAGTGTGGGTTCAATTTAGAGTGGTGAAAAAAGTGTCACAGAAGGATAAACATAAAGAAGAAAAACTTCAACCAAGAGAGGAAATTACTCTCACAGATCCTTGTGCTGTGCCTATAGTTTTCCACGAAAAGAAAGGACAAATTCTCAAATTGCTAATTGAGAAAGAAATGACTATAATTGATCTTAAACATGCTACGGGTATGAATCCAGGGACGGTAAAACGTCATCTTGACGACCTTTTACAGTATGAACTAATTCGAATTTCTAAGGAGCGGTTAAGTGAGTATAGTATTATGATGAAATTTTATCGAGCTGTCGCAAAAAAGTTTAACTTTAACATAACCTGGTCAGGAAATTAATTGAAAGTTGAATTTAATCTCCTGTTAGCACGGTGGAACTTTTTTCAAATACTAGAACTGAGGTTCCGGTAGGAGCGCGGGTTCGGTGCTTTGTCCCTTTAGGAACAAGATAAGCTTGGTTAGGTCGAAGTTCAATTACTTCATCAGCTATATCTATAAATAGAGTCCCATCAATTACATAGAAAAATTCATCATCATCATGGTGAGTATGCCAATAGAAATCACCTTTAATCACAGCAAGTCTCACTGAAAAGTCATTTACTTCACACAATAATCGATTTTGCCATTCTTTTTTGCATGAATCAATAACATTCTTAATATCAATTAGTTCCAAAGGCTGAAACTCTGTCTCTGTACCCATGGAGTATTTTGCATATTTCTTATTCACTTTATCTATCTCCTACATACAACTGAATTCTATTTGTTGGACTACACTTGTTTCTGCTATAGAGAATTACGAAATTAATTTGTCTTGCTGTCTTATTAATTTTTTTCTGAGTTTATATAGGGAAAGCTAAAGAGAAGTATGATGACTAAAGTCTTACGGACAGAGATAATGGAAGTAAGAAGAAACAAAGAGTTAAGCAAACTTTGTCATCAAACGAAGAACCTCTACAATCGAGGAAACTTTCTGATAAAAGAAGAGTTGAAGAAAACCAACAAATTGTTGTTCTACAACGACTTAGATAGACTCTTGAAGGGAGAGCAGTGTTACAAAATTTTACCCGCTCACACAGCTCAACACACGCTCAAATTGCTGTCAAGAAACTGGAAAGCTTACTTCAACGCGCTTAAAGAGTGGAAAAGACAGCCTAGCAAATTCCTCGGTTGTCCTTGCGCCCCCTATTTCAAAAAACCTACAGGGGAGACCATAGCTGTTTTCAGCAATCAACAATCGAGAATTGTTAATGGATGGGTGGTGTTGCCAAAAAAAGTTAACTTTGCTATCAAGACACGCTTAACGGCTCAGGATGACTTACGTGAAGTACGAGTCATCCCCAGAGGGATAGGGTACACAGTAGAGATTGTTTATCACAAACACCTTCCTAAAGCAATTAGAAAGAAGAAGAAAAGGAAAGGTTCTATCGATTTAGGTTTAACCAACCTCGTGACTTTCGTAGATAACATCGGATCGCGTCCGATTGTCATCAAGGACGAGGGGAAAGGGATAAAGTCAGTTACACAATATTATCTGAAAGAAGTAAAAAAGTTACAACATCAGTATGCAGCACAGCAACATAAACAGTTACGCAAAAAGAACACTCGACTAATCTATGGCACTCGTTTTCACCTTTACCGTCAACATTGGAGATGGAAGATGAAAGAATGGTTGCACAAGGTTAGCAAATTCCTCGTTGACCTCTGGGAAACAAGAGGCTTACATACCGTTTATATTGGTTACAACCCTCTCTGGAAACAGCAACTGAGGTTGAGATTGAAGACCACCCAACTCTTTGTTATCGTCCCCTTTGACAAACTCATCAAACTCCTCCTCTATAAGGCAGAAGAGAAAGGAATAAAGGTTGAACCTATTGAAGAGTCTTATACCTCTAAATGTAGTTTCATAGACAATGAATTCCCCAAGAAACAGACAAACTACAAAGGCAGGAGAGTACATAGGGGCTTATTCCGTTCTGCAACAGGATTATTGATCAATGCTGATGTTAATGCTGCTTACAACATTTTACTGAAAGGTGATCCGCAAGCGCTACCTAAACGTAGTGTGGGCGGGGTAGGAGGGTACGTGGTTTACCCCCTCAGAGTGAGCTATCCGGCGATGAAACTCTAAGAAAGATCTTGTTATAAGCCAATAAGACAAAATCAAATCATTAAGTGTTTGTTGAGAAAATATGGAATTAGTTTCTATAGAAGTGAGAGAGAAAATTTGATGAAAGAGATATCATAAGCTTAAAACATAAGAGAAAAAGTAAGTTTTTATAACAGGAATTCCTAAACGTATTTTACTTAAGTTATTAACTGTTTTAATTTTAAAGTCTCAACAAATTTCAAGTACTGGATGATTTAAATAATAAAGATAACCAAGGAAAATTTTATAGTCTAGATTATACTAATATTCAGATATGACTGAGCAATCAAAATTATATCGATTCAAACAGTGGTATAAACAGAGAGAAGAGCATCCAATTGAAAAACCTAAATTGACATTATTCTTTGTTTCTGTAACTACATTAGCGCCATATATTTTTTCACTGCTTGGTTTATTGTTTATCATAATGTTTCAAAGAACTCCACCTCCAATAGAATCAAAAATTCTGTTTAGTGGATTTATTTTTATTATGTTAGCTTATTCTTATATTAGCGCACTTAGATTAGGTAAATGTATCAGAGTACTTGGAGAAGAGAGAGTATCGAAGTACCGAACGTTTTATATTGAGACTCAACACATCAAAATATTAAAAATTCTTAAAATCATAATGTACTTGGGCTACATATTAAACATAACAGTATGTGTACTTCTAATAGCATTGTAAAGACTAAAAATTTTTTATGTATCTTTGTTTAAAGAGTTTTTTGAAATTATTTTTAAAGAAGTGAGATTTTTCTTTATGTTATGTTAGGTTTTAAGAACATCACTAATGCAGATTATTCTCTTATTGCCTTGTTTTCTATTCTATTCCTTTTCTTCTTGCAGATGCTTTCAGGTCTCGTTGAAAGGATCTATGCATACGCGCTTCTTAACTCGGAGCCTGATGAGAACATACTGGGTTTACTGTTTCTATTATCACCTCTAGTCGTGTTAATATTCTGGAAACGTGCCCCGAATGTTGTTTTACTGATCTCAGGAGAACTCATGATTATTGCAAGATTGATTGAACCTTTAGTCACTCAACAAGCAGTTTACATAATGGCTGGTTTATCTGTTGGGAGTTTCTTTGTTTTCTTTGGTGTATTCCTCACAAAGGTGAAAAAACAAGAACAGAAGATAAGTGTAGATATGGCAATTGGTCTAGCTATTGGAGTAGCTATGTCCATATTCTATAGAACAGCAAATTCAACAGTTGACATCTCACAATATGGATGGAATCAGATAATTGGGTGGGCGTTAGGGATATTGGCCTCAGTAATCCTTGTAGGAATATACTTGCGAGATCGAGATGAGTATCTAACAGACAAAGATACGGCTACATCAGAAGAACCTACTCAGAAAGTAGGTTTCGGAAAAATTCTTGGTTTAACAATGGGATTGTTTAGTATTTTCGTGCTTCTTTGGTTTGTTTTCATGAGTCCAACAGTAATCGCTAGGTGGACTGAAGGGAATTATTTTGGAATTGTAGTTGGAATAGTTGGGATGTTGGGAGTTTTCACCGGTGTTATGTTATGGAAACCTGATCTCATCAACTATCTAAAATCTTGGGTGATAGCAATTTGGAATGCAGTTTTTGCGATATCTCTTACAATGACTGTACTTGTTCATCAAATTTTCTTCACAAATGATCCTGCTTCTTTTCCTTTATTGGCTCCTGCAACTCAGTGGTTCCACCACATCCCTCTTGCACTTGCTATACTTACATCACCTATTATTTACTTAAACTTCATATTTCTTGTAAGAGAGATTGTCAATTTGAAACCAAAACCATCTCAGATAGGAGGCAGCTTTACGATTGGCGGATTATTTATCATAATAATGCTCTTTGTTCAAGTGTTACCTAATGTATGGGGTTATCTTCCTCCAATAAGTTTCTGGTTCAGGGATCAATATTGGTTAGCCTTCTTTATACCTGCTTTTCTGCTTTCAGCAACGATATTGCTCATTGGTCCATCTTCAATGAAACTTGATAAACTTGTTAAAAAACGTAATTCAAAGATAGGAATAAGTGTCATATTTGGAATTATTCTTATAGGAACAATTACAGGAGCCATTCTTACAACACCTAGACCAAATTATTCAGCTGAAGGAAAGACATCACTTAAAATATTAACATATAATATTCAGCAAGGAATCAATGTTTCTGGAGAAATGAATTATGATGGCCAATTAGAGCTCATTCGCGCAATTAATCCAGATATTATTGGATTACAAGAGTGTGATCCTACTAGAATTTCAGGTGGAAACATGGATGTTGTACGATACTTTGCCTCTAATCTGAATATGTATTCCTACTATGGTCCAAAGACGGTTACGAACACATATGGTTGTGCAATTCTCTCAAAGTTTCCTATCTCTAATGCTCTTTCCTTCTTCGCTTATAGTGACGAAGAACAGGTAGGATCAGCTCAAGCTCAAATCACTGTTGGATCTAGAGTTTTCAACGTGTTTGTTAATCATCCTTCTGGTGATGAAGACATTACTACAATCTATCAAGCGCAAGAGATGGTAAGTAGAACATCTGGTTTAGCTGATGTTATCTATATGGGAGATTTCAATTTCCGAGCTTACTCCGCTGAATACAACATAACCATTGGTGCAGGATTAGCTGATTCTTGGAAAACAAGATATGGGTTACCAACAGAAGATAGAATAGACCATATCTTCTTACGTCCCTACTCAATTCCAAGTTTTATGGTCATCCAAGCACATTATGTTGAAGAAGGACAGTCTGATCATCCTGCTTATTGGATAGAGATACTTCTCTAATCATTCTTTTTTCTCTTTTCTTATTTGCAT
This sequence comes from Candidatus Heimdallarchaeota archaeon, assembly GCA_023705945.1. GTDB lineage: Archaea > Asgardarchaeota > Heimdallarchaeia > Heimdallarchaeales > Heimdallarchaeaceae > UBA460. The sequence goes on along the minus strand of BPTM01000042.1, from coordinate 3,910 downwards.
TAGTTTTATTAATATCGATACTTTCTCGTCTATATGGATACTCTAGAAGATAACACATTGCTAATTATTGATAGTACAAGTGAGGAAACTAAGAACAGACTTCAAAGAGTTAATGAAAATATCTTAGATTTTAATTTTGATGCTCGATTTTCTTTTACCGGAGAAAAATCTACAATTCTCGAAAAAATGAAGCAATACAACGTTCCTGGTGTCTGTATTGCAGTTATCAACAACTATGAATTAGAATGGATAAAATGCTTTGGAGTAAAGGATGTGAGAACAGGAGAACCCATAACACTTGAAACATTACTTGAAGTTGGTTCTACTTCTAAATCATTCACAGCCGTAACAGCATTAAGTTTTGTAGATAAAGGATTGCTAAAATTGGACGAGGATGTAAATAATAAACTAACATCCTGGAAGATACCAGACAATGAATTTACAGATAAAGCAAAAGTATCATTGAAGAACATTTTATCCCATCAATCAAGCATTAATGGTCCTAACGGAGGTTTCAGTTCAGAACCTAACTCAGCACCAACATTGGCACAGATGTTCAATGGAGAAAAACCTTCTCTTTCTGAACCATTCACAGTAAATCTCACACCAGGAACTAGTCACGCTTATTCGAATTATGGATATGTCCTTGTTCAGATGTTGTTAGAAGATATTGCCAAGAAATCCTTTCCAGATGTTGTTGATGAGTATATTTTCCAACCTTTAGGGATGGAAAATAGTTCATTCAAATATCCAACAGAGGAGACAAAACAAAGAATGGCAGTTCCTCATGACCAAGATGGTGAAGCAAAAGAAACTGGATTACAACCTACAGCTTATGCTCAAGGAGGATTGATAACCACGGCTCTAGATTTGAGCAAATTTTACATTGACATTATGAATACTTTGAGAGGAGACGAAAACTGCTTTTTCACACAAAAGATAATAGAACAGATGGTAACTCCAGCATTAGATCTAGACCCTACAAAGTTCTTCGGTATGACAGGACAAGGATTAGGGATGTTCATCATAGATAATGGAAAAAATAAGTTTTTCACTCATCCTGGAACAAATTGGCCGGGAGCAACATGTTTGCCAATCATTTGTGCTGAAACTGGACAAGGTGCAATTATCATCACAAATGGTATCAGAGGAGAATTATTACAAAGTGAGATTATGAATAGTATAGCAAGAGAATATGGCTGGACGCTCTGGGAAGATTGATAACAAACAAATTAGCTCTATTTTCAAAAGAAAGAAGAGATAGAATTCTTCTACACTCTTTTTTTCAACATCTTTTCCCCAATTGTCAAATAGACTTCGAAGATTCTGATATAATATTACCCCGTATTTAAAAGAAGGAATAAATTGAGAAATAATGACAGCAATATTCCAGTAACAATGAAAAGAACAATAGCTGCAATCAAGAATTTTTTGGTACTTTTATTAGAAATACCTATTCTCAATCAACAAATACCAGATACTCCTGCGAATATGTTTCCAATTCCAATTATAGGCACACCAATTATCTCATGTATTCTGTTAGGTATTATTTCTGCCCAAAATAATGCACCAAACACATAAATTAGTATTGATACAATTATCAGTATATACAAAATTATTTTCTTCGCCATATGAAAACGATTTTCATGTTTTTCATTCATTTTTTTCCATTTATTTTGTGAATCAATAAAATTAGTACTTCTACTGTAATAAGAATTTCTATGAGTAGTTTTTAATGGGCAATTAGAGAAAATCAAATAACGTTTTATTTCTTTGTAATGTTTATTGCTTTTAACTATTATTTGCGAAAATGTATCCTTTGATCGTTTTAGTCCTGAATATTGCCAAAAACGTTACTCATTTTTTCCTTTATCTGGTGAGCTGTCATAAGTCTGAAGTTAATTTTTTAACCTGATTAATGAGTATCTAAGTTCAAACAACTAACAAATTTTGCACAACTCTTAATAATCCTCAATATAATAAACTTACAGTATCTTCACAAGGTAATTAGAATGAATAAAAAACATTTAATGAAAATCAGTTTCATTTCCATTTTAATAACTATATTAATGATTAACAGCAGTTTACATAGCTCAGCTGCTACTAGAGATTGGTATGTTGGCAGCTCTGTCAAATATGCTTACATTTTAACAACAACTGAAAGATCTACAACAATAATTGATGGGCTTGAAGGCTATGAATACGGATCAGCAGAGATGGAAATAAGATTTGATATAATAAGTATTGATTCTGCTAACCAGGAGTATGTTGCAAACATGTCATCTGGAGAAGGTAATATGGGAGAATATGAGGGATATGCTAATGCAGAAGCACTTAGTAATCTATTAGCAGATAACCTCATCCAAATAAATTATAGATGGGATGAAATCGGCAATAGATTATTGTTAACAAATTTTGACATATACTTTTACATGCTGTTCTTCTTTATAGAACCTGATTGGGAAATATTCAACACAAATATGGGAAGATTGCTTAACAGGACTCAGATAGTTGATACAGTAGTAAATGATCCTACAACCTATGAAATAACTTTTGGTGATTTTCTAGATTCTATTATTTCGTACAATATTATGGGTGTTAGTGATACAGTTGATTCACAGTTTACTTTATCTAATTCTTCAACAAAATGGACTTTCAATTTTGACCTATCAAACGTCATTTATAGAAGTGTATATGATTATGATACTAGTTCTTACTTCCCCTATAGTAAGTATACCGCCAGTTACACCTTAGATTTTACAGAGGGGGGAACACTCACTTTGCTTGAATATAATACGATTGCAGAAGTGACAACAGATGACGCAATATTAGAAGAAGAATTTGGTATGATTATTCAGGAAGGAGGATTTGATGCAGTTAGCACACCATTTAACTTCAGTTATTCTCTATTATCTTTAATGATTCTGCCTATTCTAATCTATTTATCGAAGAAGAAAAAAAGACCAAAGTCAGGAGTGATTAAAAATGCTTAAGAAAAGATTAGTGCAAACTACAATAACTTGTGCTCTTCTAACTGTTTTATCAGTTAGTATTATGCTTCCTGGTTCAGCTGCAATAGTTAGAGACTGGTACGAGGAAGGTGTATATGTGTTTGGAAGTGCTAATAGAGAGGAATATATCTCTACATCCTTATTAGAAGATCTTTCATATAAATCTGAATATGTAGACGAAGGAGAAAGGATGTACACTATAACAGACATCTTTGAATTAACGAAAGAATTAGAAGTAGAAGCAAAATATGACAATGGTTATGAAGACACGTTTACTTTCAATTTTGATGCTGATTCAATAAGCACTAATATGGCAGACAACTTTTTCTTTCACAACTACAGATGGGATGAGGATAGAAGCCGAATTATACTAACTAGTTTTAGGGCTGATTTTGGAAGTATTAGATACTTCGTAGAGCCAGATTGGGAATTATTCAATACAAATTTGGAGGCTTTAGCAGATAGAAACCAAATTGTAGATACTGTAATTCACGAAACTACAGAATATGAAATAACTTTAGGAGACTTCTTGGACGCTATACCATCTTATAAAATAATGGGAATAAGTGATACAGAACAAACACCGTTCAGCATCTCTAACACCTCTACAAAATGGTCAATGACTTTTGATTTATCTAACTATATTTATAGAAGTGAATGGGATTATATTGAAGGGACATATTCGTATTTCCCCTATAGTAAATACCTAGTTAGTGTAGCCCTAGATTATTCTGATGGAGGAACTTTAATCTCATTTGATTGTACTGAATCGTACGAAGTAACAACTGATGAAAGAATAATCAAAGGTGAGGAGGAATATAGAATCAGGAAGGGTGGCTCCTCAGCTATTAGAACTCCTTATAACTTCAGTTATGCTCTACTATCTTTACTTATTGTGC
>BPTM01000041.1 GCA_023705945.1 Candidatus Heimdallarchaeota archaeon | reverse complement strand
CTCCAGCTGTTCCCTTTATGGCATAACATTGCCCAGTTCTTAATTCTCCGTCTATCATACTATCTAATTCTTTAATCCCAGTTGAGATATTAATACTTCTCAAATTATTTATTGTTAATCCGATATAAAATGCTATCTTAAGTTGTAATTGACTAAATTCAGGTTGTTTTGTTATGAAACTAAATGAACGTTATCTATTTAAATAATTAATAACGGTTCTATTTGTCTATGTCACCGAAGTTTACAGCTCAATTCATTGGAAATAGAATTATAATATTGGACATAAAACAAGGTAAGGAACTCTACACAAATGGTTTCTATGGTAAACCAATCGGTGTTAGGAAACCTCAATTAGATGATGAATTTCGTGACCCTTCAGAGATATCGTATTTTGAAGGTCTTTATTTATTAGAAAAGAAAAAACTGAAAGTTCTTGATGAAAATGGAGTTCTTTTAACAAAAAATTCTTTTCATGAAAGGTGTTTAGATAAGTACACCGGTTTTGATAATAAAATGATAATATATAAATATCTTAGAAAAAAAGGATATGTAGTTAGACCAGGTCTAAAATTCGGAGTAGATTTTGCAGTTTACCTTAAAGGTCCTGGTTTAGAGCATAGCCCTTACATGGTTCAGATTATCGAAAGGGATGGAAAACTAGATCCAATTGAACTGGTAAGAGCTGGAAGATTAGCTACAACTGTTCGTAAAAATTTTGTTATTGCTTCTATTATCAAGAAGAAACCTCACTTTTTTGTTTTTAATAGGTACAAACCTTGATTGTATTTACGAACATAACCACAAAGCATTAAAGGAATAAACCAGTTTTTTTATTGTTTATGAGTTCTTCAAATGAATGGCAAGTTGATATAATAGATGCAGTACAAAAATGTGTTTACTGTGGTTACTGTGCTGTATGTCCAACATTCAGAGAGTTAAAATGGGAAACCTACCATCCTCGTGGTATTTTAGACCAAATCAAAATGTACTTTCTAGAAACCACAAAAGAGGAACTTAAAGGTGATGTCTCTAAATCTCTCTTTGATTCGATTTTCGCTTGTACAATGTGCAAAGCATGTGAAAATATCTGTATTGCTGACATACCATTACTAAAAATTTGGGAACAAATAAGACAAGAATCTTTCAAAAGAGGTAGATGGAATCCTGCTCTACTTTCACTATATAATAAAGTAAAAGATACACAAAATATCTTTGGTCTTCCTAAAGATGAGAGAGTTTCTTGGGCAGACTTGGCCAATATGGTCATGACAAAAAGAATACAGAGAAAAGCTTCTTTAGCTTATTTTGTAGGCTGCCAAGCTTCATATTCAGGAAAGATGGAAGGTGTTGCAGCTAGTGTAGTAAAAATATTAAGAAAAACTAGAGTTGATTTTACGATACTAGGGGACGAAGAATGGTGTTGTGGATCCCCTGTGTTTTTAGCTGGAGGATACTCTGTTGGAAAATCCTTTGCTAAACATAATCTTGATCAATTTAAAAAACTAGGTGTTAAGCGAATAGTGACTGCTTGTGCGGGTTGTTATAGAGCTTTCAAAATTGTTTATCCCCGCATTCTAGGAGACAAATGGGATTTAGAAGTTTTACATATCTCTGAACTTGTCGCTGAATTATTAGAACAGAATAAATTGAAATATAAGAAAACAATCAAAGAAAAAATAACCTTCAAAGACCCCTGTGAATTAGTCAGACATTGTGGGTTAATAGAACCTCCAAGAGAAATAATTGAAAAGATACCTGGGGTAAGATATGAGGAACTCCCATCAAACTGTGAAGAAGCTCTCTGCTGTGGAGGAGGAGGTTTGCTCAAGCTTAACGATGCAGATTTAGTCCGCCAAATTAATACACGATTAATTGAGGAAATAGAATATTCAGAAGCAGAGATTGTAGTAAATGGTTGTCCTACCTGTCTAGATACGATACAACAAGGTGTGAAAAAGAAAGGTCTTGACGTGGAAGTCATTGATATTGCTGAACTAGTTCGAAGAGCAATAGGAGAATGATGAGAATGAAGAAGAAAACTAGAACAAAATTTGTTAGATATCTTTGGAAACAAATGAAGGAGAATGCTACCGCATTACAAATTTATTCTAGAGATATTTCAAAGCTCCCTAATCTTACTAAGTTACTCTTCAATAGAACGCCTGATGGTATAATTTTACCCAGAACTGTTGAGGACATTCAAAGAGTATACACTTTAGCTACTGAAACAAAAACACCTATTATACCTCGTAGTGGAGGAACAACAGGTTTTGGAGGTAGTATCCCTTACAATAAAGGATTAGTCATAGACTGTAAAGGATTAGACAGAGAACTTCTGATTGAACCAATTGATCAAACTGTCACAACCTCTCCATCAATTATCTTCTCCGAATTACAGAAAAAATTAAAGTTACAAGGATTCTCTCTTTGCTCATATCCATCCAGCTACTATTCTGCTACTGTCGGTGGTTGGATATCTCATGGTGGTCATGGCATTGGTAGTATAAAATATGGAAGCGTAGTTGACCAAATTGCAGAAATGCAAGTTGTTCTTCCAAACGGAGAATCACAAACCTTCAATGAAAAAGAGGATATTTCCTTATTCTTTGGATCTAACGGAACTTTAGGTATTATAACTGAGATAAAACTTAAAATCAAATTTGATATTCCTTTGAAGCAATTTGGTTGTATTTTTGATTCACCTGTAGAATTAATGAAAGGATTGAAAAAATTACAGGAAGTTGATCCATTCTCTGTATGGTTCCTTAATCCTTCTCAAGTTTTAGCTTTCAATGATTCTTTTGGGTATAATCTCCCCCGTAGTTATGTTGCCATAGTCTCAAAAGAGATCAGTTATGAAGCGGAAGAACTTGCATTTAGCAACAATTTCAATAATACCATAAGAAAAGCAGGTGGACAAATTCTTGATAAAAGATACATATCAGATATCTGGGATTTCCGATTCAAAACATTCGCATTATTAAAGGAGTATCCTGATTTTCTAGTCTCTGAAGTGATACTACCAATTGAAACCAGCGCCAAATATCTTAGAAAATTAGCAGGTCTTTTCGAAGGTTTGTTAAGAGTTGAAGGGGAATTAATCTCCAATACACATTATTCACTACTACTCTATCTTCCAATAGAAGAACCAATCAGTGATTTTAAGAAAACACTCCTAATACTAAAAATCAATAAACACGTTTTAAAGAGCAAAAAAATTGGTGGATTTCCATATTCTACAGGTTTGTGGTTTGCTGGTTACTACTCACAAATCTATGGAAAGGAAATGTACAAACGTTACAAGGATTTCAAGAAAAAAGTTGATCCTAAAAATATTAGCAATCCTGGGAAAGTATGTTCACCTAAGGTGAGATTTTTCCCCTTATTTAAACTAAAATTCGTTATTAGAATGGCAAGTGAGTTTTCATGATAAATATAGAACAATATATCTTTCCCGATAATCTGCTTTATGTAACAGGTGAACCCGGTCATATTTGGATAAAGAAAAAATCTGAAACAGAAGTTATTTTGGGTGTTGATGATTATGTAGCAAAAAAAGCTGGGGACATTGAATATGTTCGTACAATGAAATTAGGGAAACGAGTGAAAAAAAATCAAGTGATAGGGACGTATGAAAGTGGGAAATGGATAGGACAATTGAAATCTCCTTTTGATGGAGCGATTATAAAAAAGAATGAAAAACTAAAAAATGAACCAAATCTCTTAAATGCCGACCCGTATGGAGAAGGTTGGATTCTTTCTTTAAAAATAAAAAACTTTGAAGCTGCCATCGCGGAAAATGAGAACATCGTACCCGTTGGAGAAAAGCTAGAAAAATATATACGTTGGAGAATTAGTCAAGAATAGATTTTTATAACCATTTTGTCCATTTATTCTCGAGATGCTTTTCTGGATACTTCTACTACTTGCTTTTATTCAAGGCATTCTTGAATGGTTACCCGTGAGTTCTGAAGGACAAATAATAACTGTTTCAACTTTACTAGGTATTGATTCTAGTAGTGCTTTAGATCTTGCTTTGTGGCTTCATTTAGGGACACTTATTGCTGTATCTGTGAAATATCGCAAAGAAATTTATCTCTATATCAATCCAAGAGTTAGGGATCCTGTTACCGTTCAATGGCGATGGTTTTTGGTTCTAAGCACCATTGGGACAATAATCATTGGGGTGCCTTGCTATCTTTTAGTTTACTATCTAGCTCTTGAACCATCTATAGGTGAGTATGTCATGCTAATTGTAGGAGTTGCACTACTTGTGACAGCTGGATTGCTCTTCTATGCAAAAAAACAGCAAAAGTCGGGAAAGAAAATAGAAAATCTCTCGAAAAAAGAAATGACATTTATTGGTCTGCTCCAAGGATTCACAATCATTCCTGGAATTAGTAGATCAGGTGTCACAATGAGTGGACTGTTATTCTTTTCAGTGAACAAAGAAGACGCAATTAAGGGGAGTTTCATTATGAGTATCCCTGCTGTACTCGGAGGTTTTATTCTTAATCTCATAGTTAAACTAATTAGACATGAAAGCATATTCCCTGCTGATTGGTGGATGATTATTATAGCTATTGTGGTAACTGCTATCATCGGTTATTTGACTATAGAATTATTTATCTTTATTGCACGCAAGTATAATTTTGCAATTGTTTGTATTATTCTAGGTGTTCTAATCCTCATTTTATTTGCTTTAAGATGGATTCCAAGTTAATTTACAATCTCCTCCAATTGATAGTTCGGAATGATTTAAATACGATACACACAATGTTAAAAAAGTATTACAAGTAGCGAAAACGTTAAAATAATTAAGATTAATATTTAGATGAACTGCTAATAGCAACCAGCTCCTTTGCTGACGATAAGATAGGTGATAACATGTCTTTCTATGAATTTCGAAAACGTATAATGCAAGAAAAAGCTAAGCGAGAAAAGCAAGAGAAGAAAACTAGGACAGATACACCAACTCAACAAGAATCAGTTGTTGGAAGAAACAAGTTCAGTGTAGCATTATTAGGATTAGAAAGAGCTGGAAAAACCTCGTTAGTTAAAAAATTGTTGAAACAAGAAGATATTGTTGTTAGACCCACCTATGGAGTTAATTTAGAAAACTATAAATATCGAGATTTAACCTTTACCTGCTTTGATCTAGGCGGTCATCAACCTTTTAGATTGAGCTTATGGAAAAAATTTATTGAGCGAGCCGATGCTGTTATTTATTTAGTAGATTCAGCTGATCATGTAAGGTTTGATGAATCGAAACAAACTTTCTGGCATTATATTAACTTTGCAAAGCAGAATGCTCCTGTATTATTCTTAGCAAACAAAAGTGATTTACCCAATTCTAAAGAATTATCTGAAATCAATGAGCATTTCGAATTAGATAAATTCCTAAGAAATCTCAGACCATTCAATATTAAGAAAGTCTCAGCTTTAACGGGTCAAGGAGTCTATGAAGCTTGGGACTGGGTCGTAGATGTTTTATGTGGTGCGGCTCAATGGAAAGTTAAGATTGGTGCTGCTGTTTTGACAGATATCTCAGGTAACATTATATCTGAAGCCATCTTTGGTAGCCCAAATGAGCAAGCTACTGTGGCAAATGATTTTAAGAAATTAAAAGAATTAACTAAAATGTTTGCAGTTGAAGCTAAGGAAAGTATTCAATCAATAAAATTAGAGAATTTATTCAAGAAACACGTTAGCCATGTTAAACGTGGAGCGTATTGTCTTTCAGTAATGATTGACCCTATCGATCCAGTTACAAGAGCTCAACAGATTCAACTTCGAATTTTAGAGAATTTCAGCAGGCACCCTTCTGAAGTAAATAGAAACTTAGGCGAAGTCTTCGAAAGTAAGTTCCCCCTTGAAGTAGAAGGAGGAAGACGATAAATGAGCAATTATCTCTCGTTTATACGGGATAAGATGCTATCCGAGAAGGATAGAAAAATCCCCCAAATTGTCATTCTTGGGCTAGAAGGTTCAGGAAAGTCAACTATTCTTAATCGCCTTTTATTTGGAACTATAGCTGATGGACAACCTGAACAATCTACTTGTTTCGTTAATGTAAAGTATGGTACGACCATTCTTTCAGTTATTGAAGCTGGTGAAGAAACAGCTCGTGAAAGTCCTTACTTCCAAGATATTCTTGGAGAGATAGATGGAGTAGTATTTTTAATAGATTCTCAGTCACATCGACATATTGAATCTTCGTTTGAATACATTTTTACCTTACTTGATAAAATTCCTCAAAAGACATCAATTCTTTTCCTTGCTAACAAAATAGACAAACCAGATGCTGTTCCTTTTCCAGATTTACTTCAAGATCCAGCATTTCAAATAATTATGGACGATATCAATCGTTCTGTTTCAATTTATCCAATCAGTGCCAAAACAGGAGAGACTTTCTATACTGCTTTTGACTGGATTATCTCAAGAATGACAGGGAGGACACCTTTACGTGAAGATGTCACTCCAAGGAGAGTGATTATTCTTCAAGAAGGAGGTGTACCAGCATTTGATTATACTTTTGATTCTTCTGTTAAGGAACATGATAGCACATTGCTAGGAGGATTGATCAGTGCACTAAATATTATGGCTACAACTATCTTTGAAAGCGAATCTGTAATGGATGTTGTAAAACTAGGCGCTATGAAGATGATTATTCGAAAAGTAAGTGGATGGAGCATAGTATTATTTGTTGGTAGAGATGATAGTGAGTCTAAAGCGCAATCTCTTGCTGAGGAAATTCTTCAAGCATTTATTGAAGAAAGGAATAGAGATCCAACTAAAGAAATGCCAAAACAAGTTAAATACGAAATCCTGCGCAAAATTCCTGAAATAGCGATTGCTTTAGATCAAGAACCAATAAAGGATGATTAAAAGGAGAAAAATAAATGATAAATCCAAATATTTCCAAAGAACCAACATTGGTGTTCAGTATATTCAAAGATTATGGACCAGAAATATTATTCAATAATTCTGTATTAGATGAAAATACAGCTCTAACACTAGTTATGACAGGTATGACCCTTGTTGAAATGAATAAGCCTTCAATCGGTAGATTAGATGGAAGTCAAAGACCAAAAATGCTTGGTCCAATCCCTGTCCCAGATAATGAAACTTTGAAAGCTATTGCTATTCCTTTTGAAACTGAAATAACCTCATCTACTGATGTGCGAATAGAGCAAGCAGGACACAGATTATGTGTTGCATATTTCTTATTTGAAGGCTCTGCTGTACGAGAAGTATTAGATAGTTATGGACTTATTATACCCT
>BPTM01000040.1 GCA_023705945.1 Candidatus Heimdallarchaeota archaeon | reverse complement strand
ATGGAGATTATCAAGGATTTAGTTGTTGATATGAATCCTTTCTGGGAATTCTATCAAGAAGTTAAACCATATCTGGAGAGAGAATGGAATGATATAGCACCTGAATCCTCACAATCTTCAGAAGAGGCTAAATCTATAGAGAACCTTGTTTATTGTATTCTTTGTGGTTTATGTTGGTCATGTCCAGTAAATGCGAATAATAAGAATTATCTAGGTCCCACTGCACTTGCAAAAGGATATAGGTTCATAGCTGATACTCGCATCTCTGATGAACACAGAGAGAAAATCTTAGAGAAAGTATGGCAAGAAAATGGTGTTCCAGCTTGTGAAAAATATTTTGTATGCAATCGAGTATGTCCTAAGGGAGTAAAACCAGGAACAGCAATAAAAAATATAAGAGATAAGTGGTCAAAAGTGGTTAAAAAATGAATGAAAAAAAAAGGATGGAAAAAGATATCTTGGGAGAGTTAGAAGTTCCCGAAGAAGTCTATTGGGGGATCAACACTCAGAGAGCTATCCTCAATTTTCAAATAAGTGGAAAACAATTTCCTACCTCGTTTATTCTTTCCTTAGCAACAGTAAAAAAAGCCTGTCTATTAGCAAATATCGAGCTCAATCAAATCGATGTAGATTTAGGAAAAGCATGTGAACAAGCCTTAGATAATATCATTATTGATCAGAGGTTCCTTGATCAGTTTCCAGTAGATATTTTTCAATCTGGTTCAGGAACTCAAACAAATATGAACATGAATGAAGTTGTGGCTAATCGTGCAAATGAAATTTTAGGCATGCCAAAAGGTAAGAAACAACCTGTCCATCCTAATGATCATATCAATCTTAGTCAATCTTCGAATGATGTGATCCCTACTGCAATGCATCTTTCAACGATAAAAGGTATCAAAGAGGATTTACTTCCTGCTATTAAGAAGATGAGAGATGCTTTGAATAATAAAATAAACGAGTTTAGTGGGATTATCAAGGTTAGCAGAACTCATCTAGAGGATGCTGTGCCAATACCTCTTTCAATGGAGTTTTCAGTTTATGAGAAACAACTGATGGAAGGAGAAAAAAGATTACAAGCAACATTTGAAAACCTTCTCTCAATTCCAATTGGTGGAACAGCTGTCGGAACAGGAATTAATGCTCATGAAAAATTCAGTGGAACTGCAGTAAGATATCTGAGTAAGATTTGTTGTTTAAATTTTGCTTCAAATCCACTTAAAGCGGAAGGGATAGCTTCTCACAACGCTTTAGTAATTGTTAGCAGCGCTCTGAGAAATATTGCTTTATCCTTAATGAAATTGGCTAACGATGTCCGTTGGATGGGGAGTGGACCAAGAGCAGGATTAGGAGAATTGATCTTACCACAAAACGAACCTGGCTCTTCAATAATGCCTGGAAAAATCAATCCAACCCAATCTGAAATGTTAATGCAAGTATGTTTACAAGTTTTAGGAAATGATACAATTATTACATTAGCCGAAAGCCATGGTAGCGTATTAGACCTTAACACTATGAAACCTCTTATCATTGTCAGTATTCTCGATTCAATTAACTTAATGTCAAAAGGCATCATATCTTTCACAGAAAATCTTCTGAAAGATATGAAACCAAATATTGAGAATATCAAAAAGCAAATGGAAAGAAATTTGATGTCTGTAACTAAACTTGCACCAATACTCGGTTATGATAAAGCTGCAGAATTAGCAATGAAAGCCCATGAAACAAACAAAACAATCAAAGAAATAGTTTCAGAATCAGATTTAAAAAACAAAGAAGAATTACAAAAATTGCTAGAATCCTAAAAGTGTTAGAAGTTTCAAGCCTTCCTTCTCTTTTTTCTGTGGATAAAAGTCAATGGTATTAATGCTACGAGTGTCAAAGCAAAGAAGAAATTGCTTCTTCCAATATAGTCAGCACTAGGTTGTACACTTGGATCTTTTAACGGGTATAAGTCAATAGATTCAGCAGTTCCATCTATTTTGTATTTACTTGATAAACCTCGATCGGACCAGTAATTACCAACTAAAGTATCTGGGTGGTACCAATAATTTCCTTCTCCATCATCAGAAGCTTGACTTAGGGCGTTTGAATAAATCAGGTTATTGAAGAAACTGTTGTGATGGATAACATAATACACTGTTCCTCCATTTAATGTTACTCCATATCCTACATTTTCCAATATTAGGTTATAGGAGATACTCCCTCTGATGCCGTTTTGAACTATAATTCCTCCAAACTTTTTGTTGTATTCAATAGAATTGTTATAGATTTTAACATTGTTTGTATCCAGAATTAAAATCCCCCCTGCATAATTTTGATTGAATTTATTGTTTATAACCGATGGAGAATCTGAGAACCACATATGTATTCCATAACTATTATTCTCGCAAACATTGTTAATTATTGTCGAATTTATACTTGCTTCGAGAATACCATTTCCTAGACGATTAAATGAACAATTATTATTTTCAACTAAAGTATTCATAGAATATGCAAGTTGGATTCCATCATAAAAACTTGAATTTATACATATACATGTATTGTTTTTCATTGCACCATTTTCAGCATATCTTATAGATATACCGATGGCGTTGTTATCACAATAGTTGTTGCATATTATTGTATTGTATGAATTGAAATCAAAAATCCCTAAATGACAATTAATTAATGCATTGTCATACACTGCGCATGAATGTGAGAAAAATATGCCAATTCCTATGTAAAGATCAGACAGAAGGTAGTTTTTAACAATTATATTTTGACAATTGAAAAGTAAAATTTGTCCATATATCTGACTAGAGAGTAATGTTTCGTTCTCATTCTTACAGAATAATATTTCCATATCCCTTACGGAGTTATTTTCTATTATAAGATTGTTAAACTGCTCAAAATCTAAATCTAGAGAAAAACCACCTTTTGTAAAAGTGTTATCTATGAATTCGCAAGCTATTGTATTTTTTAATCTTATCCCTGTGTATTTAATATTGGAATCTTCCTCAGTTTTCCCAATAAATGTATTATTCGTCACGTGTACATTATCAGTAGAAATCATTTCTAACCCAATATATGAAGATTCTACAAAATTACCTGTTATCAACACATTACTACATTTAATCAATTTAATACCACTCCGGATATCAATTGAATAAAAAGAACCTGTGTTATGTATAGAATTGTCAGTGATGTTGAATCTTACATCTGGAATATTAGCAATATAAATTGAAACTGTTGCAGCGATTCGACAATCCTTTATTATGAAATGCTTGGAAATGTTTGAAATGAATAGTGCAGTATCAACTCCAGATCCACCAAGCTGAAAATTTTCAATTCTATAAGGATCCTCGATAGTTCCAATACCAGGTAAACCTAATAAAATGAAGTCTATGTCTGATTCAATTTTCATCGATTCCACTATGATATAATCTAAAGAACGTGTGAAATCTAATATTGGTGAATCTTTAACCAAATTGTTAGTTAAGCTATTAGTGTGGCAGGATTGTGAATGGTAAGGACTAGTAACTAGAAGCGAGAACAAAACAAAAGCAATTAGATATTGCCCTTTCTTAGTACTAATCACGTTCATCTCCTATCTCTTTATTACTAATATTTGTGACTTCAACAATATTCATTATCGAACACTTTAATCTTTTTCGCATTCAATGTGTTAGTTTCTCTTTGATGTATTTTATACAAGAATCCTTTGTATTGTCGATTTCCTCATTCATAATCGCTCTCAGTAAGTCATTTTTCAATTGTTTGATTTTTTTCCCCTTAACCCCAAACATTGTTTGTATTTCATAACCATCAATTTGTAGTTGAATATTAACAAGATCAAGATTCTGCTTTATCTCATCTAAAGCATTTTTCAAAGAAGCGTAGTCTAATTCAGTAGCTTTAACAGATAATTCAGCCTCGGTCAAGTAAGTTATGTTTTTCATATGTACTCCAAGTTTCTTTATTAGTTGTCTGAGCTCAAGTTTTGACCAATCACTACCAATTAAGTTCATTAGCGAATCGCGATTTTCAATCATGAAAAGTATGTTTTCCCTTTGCTTATTAGAAAATTTGTAGAACCTCAATTGTTTGTCAAGTTTCAATTTCAACATAGATTCTCTTTTCTTGTTCTCTTTTTCGTCTACATAGGTTTCCATTAGTAAAACTGCAAAGTAAACTGATATATCTGAAACTTTTCTATCTGCTAAGTATTTGTACTTATTTTCAATCTTCTGAAAAATAGTATTAGATGAGTAAATATCCTTATTTAAGTTGAGGTTTTGAATATGAGAAAACATTGTTTCCAGTATATCCAAATCTGTCAAAAGTTTTAATGTATTAACTGGATTATATCTAAGAGCGCTTTTCAGTTCGAATAATGTTCGTTCTTTTGGAACTTCTAATAAATTCTTAACGTTTTTTCGAATGCCGATTTGAACTTTCTCAGATAGAACAAAGCCTAATTTACTGGCAAATCTTACAGCTCGAAGAATTCTTAGATAGTCCTCTTTAAAAACTGTTTCAGGGTCTCTAGTTGTTTGAATTATCCCTCTTTCTAGATCTTCTTTTCCATTGAATATATCTATAATTTTATCATCGAACAGCAATAATGCATTGATTGTAAAATCTCGTCTATATAGATCATCTAAAATTGCACCAGTTGTCACTTGTGGAGTTCTAGAAGGGTATTGATACTCTTCTTTTCTTGTAGAATTAAACTCAAAAAAAGTTCCATCTACAAACCTAATCTGTGTTGTAAGAGTCTTGTTGTTCATTTTACCTATTTTGCTTCCAGTTCTTGTAGCAAGTATTTCTGTAAATTCATTAATATCTCCTCTAAAGATAACAAAATCAACATCTTGACTCGGGTTACCTAGCAGTAAATCTCTAACAAAACCACCTACTATAGCCAAAGAAACTTTCTTTTCTTCAGCTAATTTCATTACAATTTGAATTTTCTCCGATATTCTACTGCAAATCTTCTTCATCAAATTTTGCGGAATAGTGTATAGCTTAGGCTCCAGACCCCCTTTTCGGATCTCTTCTATACAGATTGAGAAATTAGACATGTTGTTACCATTCAATGCAGTCAAATTATAATAACTTACAAATCATTAAAGATATTTCGATTTAAAGGAAGTTTACAGCTGAATTTCTATACGTTTTTAAGTTGGCATGTCTAGATTTACATAGAAGAAAAAGTAGGAGAATATATGGCATTTGATAAATTCCTTAATGGGTTTGAGAGCGTTCTTTATTATTTAGCAATAGGTTTGTTGATATCTGGTGGAATTTTGATTTTATTATCAGTTATTCTAAACTTGGAAAGTCTAGCTCATGCCTTAGGTATAGGGGACCATGATGTGTCGATGGATCATGACATTTCTGGGGACCATGATGTGTCATTGGATCATGATGTGTCATTGGATCATGATGTGTCATTGGATCATGATGTGTCAT
>BPTM01000039.1 GCA_023705945.1 Candidatus Heimdallarchaeota archaeon | reverse complement strand
CATAAAGGACCATTTAATCGGAGAGATCTAACTAAATATCTGAAAATCAAAGATAAGAAAATTAGTGAAGATTCAGTTGATAAAATTGTTTCAAAGCTTCTACAAGACGGAATACTGTTTCAACCTACAGCTAGTACGCTTAGAATTGTAAGGGGTGGTTAATAATGGAAAAGGATATAGAAAAACAAGTTATAGGTGTAAGACTTCCACAAAAGCTAAAGATAATGCTGCAGGAACTAGAAGATTCAGGTAAGTATATGGATAGGTCTGAAATAGTTAGATCCGCAATAAGATTATTATATAAACAAGAAAAAAACAGTCTTTTTACAGATTAAAAACTGTTATTTAGGCAGAAATTGACTCTAATGTTAGGTTTTTATAAGAAATATATATATATGTATATACAAGAAATCAAAATGGTGGAAGAGTAGATGATATAAGTTAATCTCAGATTATTTGTCTGTTCCGTACAACGATATACAAAGTAATAGGGAAGGTTGGGTGAAATGATGAAAATACGTATTGAAAAGAAAGTATATGAAAAACATCATCCTTCATTAATGATGAAAATCGAAAAACTATTGATAGACAAGCTACTTTACATAGACATTAAACCAAGAAGAAAGTGGCAAGAAACAGTAGGTTGGAATGGAACAGAGTTTGTAGCAAATTTAAGAGAATTTAACGAAACAATAATATTAATATCAGTTAATCAGAAAAAAGACAAACCAAAAAGATTTGTTAAAAAAAGTGATATCTAAAAAAGAGGTGAAAAGGATGCAAAGCGTGTTTATTGAAATATCTACAGATGTTAAAACAGTGAACGTAAATGGTGAGGAGATTACACTTCGTAATATCCCCGCACTTAAAGACGAAAAAAATAATAAAATTTATGTTGACCCTGCTGATGTTCTTATAGGAGAAATTAATCAATTGGCAGAAGAAAACAACATCGAAGCTAGAGATATACCTTTGCTATTATTATTATATGCAGTTCCTGGTCCATTTAAGAAAGGCGAGATACAGTATCAATATCATCTACATAAAATGTTATTCTATCTATGGAAAAATCTTGAGAAACAAAATTATAGTAAAGGGTTTCCTCATGATGAATTTATTCCTGCAGATAGAGGTCCAGTACCTGAACATATAGACGAAGATTTAGAAAAACTACAAGAACAATCCCTTATTTCGACAAAATATCGTAGATGGGGAAGCAGAGAAAAAGATCAATCAAAAGAAATAAGTCTAACTAAACAAGGAATTATAATAGCAAATTCACTGTGGGATAGCATTGGAGATATCTTTAAAGATGAGATTCTTAGAACGAAAAACGATATTTTTCCTTTAAATCCAAAAACAGTAAGACATATGGTTCATAGAGAATATCCTGAGTTCAAAAAATCATATAAAAAAGAAGATGTTGCATAATTTAGTCATAATCTTCTTTTTTCTTTCTTTTATTAAATAATTATAAGAATTTTAAATTAAACTAGATAACATTTTCAAACACTTATTAGAAAGTGTTCTTATTATAAGGGTGTTAAACATACGTAAAACACATGTAGAACCACACTAGCTGTTCTGACGTCCTTACAAGAAGATACCTAATTAGAAGTAACGCTTGCTTATTCAGATTAATTAGAAACAGAGTGAATTGTGAAGTAAAAAAGGATTAGATTAGAAAAAGTAAGAAGAACCTTGTGGTTCAACTTGTAAATACAAATCTTTTGTAATAAACGAGCTATTGGAAGAATCCACCGCCTGGACCCCCACCACCTACTGTAGGTATACTATTATAATCATTAGGATCAGAGGGAGTATATAAGGAGGGTGGAAATAGTTCATAATAATCCGTGAAACCATCCAAATCAGTATCGATATTCAGAAGATCAGTGTAGTAGACATGGTATTCTACATAGTCTGATAATCCATCACCATCAGTGTCAACAACATGAGGATTGGAACCCACAATATGTTCTTCATAGTTCATTAATAGATCACCATCAGGATCACCTAATTTATCGGCAGAATTGAGAGGATCAAAAGAGTAATAAATTTCCCAACCATCAATCATTGTATCACCATCAGTGTCAGCACATAAGGGGTTTGTTCCATAGGTATTTACCTCAGAACCATCTGATAACATGTCACCATCAGTATCTGAATCTAAACGGTTTGTGCCTAGTAACATCTCCTCTTTATCATACAAACCATCATTATCGGTGTCAGAAGGAACTTTATACATGGCTTCGTAAACTGCATCCACAGCACTTATCAGTCCATAACCATTGTAATTGTCGTGTCCTGTTGTACCTAAATCTTCAATGGTTTCAATCAGAATTTCTTTTATATCATAAGGAGAAAAGAGTGGGTTGACATCGAGTAGAAGTGCACAAACACCAGTAACCATAGGACAAGCCATGGAAGTGCCAGTTTGATACATATAACTATTATCTACAATTGTACTGCAAACATCTTTACCAGGAGCCATGAAATCCAATTCTGGTCCACGATCGCTATGACACCATCTAGAGACACTAGATGGAGAAATAGCATCTGGATCTTCAGTATCTGCTTCCAAACAACCAACAGCTATCGAGTTTAAACAAGCTGCAGGATAGTTGATTGAAGGATCATAATCTAAAGCTGCTATAAATATTTCTTTAAGCCAATGATTTCCAGCTGCACAAACTACCACAATTCCTTTTTCTGCAGCTCTATTCACCGCTTCATCTAAAACACTACAATCTGAAGCATCCATAACGTCTTGTTCAAAACCTAGACTTATGCTAAGTATATCTAGCTTTACTTCGATAGCTTTGTCGATCCCTTCTATGACATGATCTATCCCTGAAACTGCAGCAGCTTCAGATTCATACAACATTGGGATCTTAATTGCATACAAACTAGCTTCAGGGGCTACACCTATCACACCTAAACCATTATCTTCTGCAGCTATTATCCCCGCAATATGAGTTCCATGACTTTTAGTATATTCATTATGAATATCATCTAAATCACTCAGTTCTGATGAATCTGTATTAGTGCTATACCCACCAATGAAGTTATCATCCAAATCCTCATGGTCATAATCAATTCCACTATCAATTATGCCTATTTTTACTCCATATCCAGTATATCCTGTTGTTGACACATCTGTTGCATCTTCAGTTCCTCCCCAAACCATCTCAGCATTGATCCAATCTATACCCCATGTAAGAAAATCATCAGTAGTTGAAGGCATTTCATTAAAACTCACATTTGTTATATCTAGAGGAACAGAAGTCAGATATATTTTCGAATTTTTTTGAATAGCATCAACAAACCATGCATTACTTAAATACGAATATAATCTTGAGGGGATTTCTCCTGCAAAACCATTAAGACTTTTATATTCTTGCTTATTTTCCATGTCATTAATAGAGACTTTCACATCTTTTTTGAAAAGAACTATTGTGTCAATAAAAGAATCATCACTGTCAACATAGTCTTTGATAGAGAGTTCAACTTCATACTTGTTCTTCTCATAGGTACCATTTATTGTAAAATTAGACATTTTACTTTTATTCATATACGCACTACTCATATTTCCAGTAATTGAAAATATGAACATAAAAACTAAACTAAAAACTACAACTTCCCTAAGTTTCATAGTAAGCTAGACAAAAAAAAGCAAATATAAAAACCTTTGTTAGATAAAAAAATTCCCTAAACAATTAGAAAATGTTTATTTAGTTCCTCAAGAAATATGACTATAATTAGTTATATTTCACAAAATCTATAGATACAGTTTGTTAAACACAAACTAACTAGAAAGATTCTCTGATAGGATATAATAGATCAGGTAGTAAGGAGTAGAGATTGTGCAACAGAAGAAGTTAAAGTATGTTATGTTCCTAGTAATCGTTTTATCTGGGTTAGCAATTAAACAACCTTTGTTATCAAATCCCATTACTTTTCCATTTGAATTAAAAACTAACATAAGTGGAATTAGTTCAAAATGGTTTTTTTCAACTTCTGATAATATTCGTTCAAGCCCAGCAGCAGCTGATCTTGACGGAGATGGATACTTAGAAGTACTAGTCTGTTCTCGAGATAGAAATCTTTACTGCATCAACCATGAAGGTAAGGTGATTTGGATTTATACAACTGGGTCAAACATTGTGTCTTCACCTGCAATAGCAGACCTTGATAAAGACGGTACGCTTGAGATACTTGTTGGGTCCTATGATAATATGCTCCATTGTGTCAGTCATGAAGGAGAGATGGAATGGACATATACTACTAAAAGAAATATCCATTCTTCTCCAACTATTGCAGACATAGACAGAGATGGTACACTTGAAATTCTTTTAGGTTCAGAGGATTACAACCTATACTGTATAGATAGTCAAGGAAGACAAAAATGGAACTATACTACAGGTAAAGAAATTTTTTCTACGCCTTGTGTAGCTGACTTAGATAAAGATGGGTATTTAGAGGTGATAGTAGGATCATGGGATGGTTATCTTCACTGTGTTGATGCAACAGGTGAAAGAAAGTGGAGATTTTTTTCCAAAGGAGTAGTAACTTCATCTTCTGCAGTAGTTGACCTAGATCATGATGGGTGGTTAGAGATTCTATTTGGATCTGGAGATAACAACACATACTGTTTAAACTACAGGGGAGAAATTCAGTGGAATTATACAATAAACGATGTTTCGTCGTCTCCAGGATTAGGAGATCTTGATAATGACGGATACGTAGAAGTGATATTAGGCTCTGGTGCAATAGATCAAAGCCTTCATTGTATAAGCTACAATGGTTCTGAAAAGTGGATCTTTACAACAGAAGGTGGAGTTCCTGCTACTCCTAGTATAGTAGATCTTGATGGTGATAGCGTTTTGGAAATTCTTATAGGATCAACGGATAATAATCTCTATTATATTAATCATTTGGGAGAATTGCTAGAACAATATACCGTTCAAGATTCTATTTGGGGAAGCTCTTGTGTTGTAGACCTTGATGACGATGGAGAATTAGAAATTCTTGCGGGATCATACGATGATAATCTATACTGTTTGACCATAGAACAAGAAAAACAAGGGAAAGCTGCTCCTTGGCCAAGTTTTATGGGATCTGCTTACCACACTGGTTGGATGGACTCAGATGGAGATTATCTAGATGACCTTACTGAACAATTCTATCAAACAAGCAAGGATAATAATGATACCGATTTTGATGGTTTTATCGACGGTTGGGAGGTGCAAGTGGGGCTTAACCCACTCATTGATGATGCTGATGAAGACAAAGATGGAGATGGCTTAACTAATTATGAAGAAGCGAAAGTTTACCACACATCGCTTTTCACTGCAGATACAGACAAAGATGGTCTACTAGATGGGTGGGAAGTAGAAAATGGTCATGATCCGTTGAAGTGGGATAATTGGGTTAAACTCTTTGGATTGTATTTACTCCCTCTATGGCTAGCTGTTCCTGTACTCACTTATGTTTTTATCTACAAACATCTTCCCCCAAAATATCAAATATTCAAGAAACAAGCAAAACAAAAATCATCTCAAGATTAGTTTTTTGTGTCAAAGGGTTATAGATATAATGAGGATAATCCTTCATATCTGAAAGATTTTATTCGCCTACTTGTCAGATAGTGAACTTGCTAAAAGAGTGTTAAACACCTGTACAACACCTGTGGAACTATACTAGTTACTTTAACGTCTTTACAATAAGATACCTTATTAGAAGATATGGTTGAAACGATGTTATTTAGAAAAAAAATGGAGATGATAATTTAATTATCATTCTAATTTTGTATAATTAAAGTAAAATTCTAGAAACATTATACCTTGTATCAAATCTGGAGTGAGTATTAATACCATAATCCAGTTACACCCACTTACAGGTGTTACCAAGCTAAGTATAAAGTAAATTACACCTGTTAGGAAGAATAATATTTTGAATATTCCACCAACTAAGGCTGTGCTTCGTGCGTTTGGAAGATCTTTCATAGCTATGTAATATGCCAAAGCGTATCCATAAACTAGAAGTATCATTAGATGTATGAAGATAAAACTAGGAGGGTTCTCGATTCCAAAGAAGGGGAGAAAACCATCTACGAATATAGGCAATAAAGCGAAAAGCAATCCCGCACCAAGGTTGTAAATAACTCCAGAAAAGAACATGTACTTGTAATATTTTTCCTTATTCATAATGTCATCACTTATTTTGGTTCAAGTGAACCAACATAGTAGTTAGAGATAGTTTATAAAAACCTTTTCGGGAATTATCAGACAAGATTGATAGAGCAACCAATTCATATATTAAAAAATGAAAGTATGACCACTAAAGAGTTAAGCCAGTAACCAAATCCCAATTTTGAGTATGGTCACGCAAATTTTGGTAATAAACTCTCCTTTTAATAGCTACTTACGTAATATCAAGCATGTACTACAAATTATACAAAACAAAAACCAAGACTACTGATGTTAGTTATGACGAAAGTTTTTCGGATTTTAACAAGATCTACAAGAAACATGATGTTCAAGTTTTAGGTGGTGGGACAAATGTTGAAGATCCTCGCGAAATGTATCTCTTGACTCTTTATAAAAATAAATCACACTATGAAGAGACAGTCAAGAAGCTAAAAAGTGATCCTAAATACATGGAACTCTCCAAAAAGCTTGAAGAAGGTCGAGAAAGTATCGAAGTGATCACTCTAGAAAGCGATGAGCACTAAGAAACTTCATAACAGTAATCTACAAAATAATAAACTTAGAAGCAAAGGAAAATCTTTCCTTTTCTCTTTTTTCCGTTCATTTTTAAGCAAAATTGATAAAGAAATTGTCTAATATGCTGATAAGATAGACAAATGAGCGAGCTAAAGATTGAACAAACTGACGAATCATTAGAAAACGATCAACGTGTTTCTATTCGACAGCGAATCTATATTGGTCTCACCAAATCTGGTTCTGACATGTTCGGTGTTCTTTTCATGGGAGCCCTGTTTGGTTTTTATGTTGATATTCTCCATATGAATCCTATCAGCTATGGAACAGTAATGATCATCTTCGCTGTATGGAATGCAATTAATGATCCAATTTTCGGTTACATGTCAGATAAAAAGAGAATGGATAAAAGAGGAAAAAGATCTTTCTTTATTCGGTTATCTATACCATTCTATTTTGTTGGTTTTCTAATGTTTTGGTTAGCCTCTCCTGAATGGTCACAAACTTCACTCTTCATTTTCTTACTTGTTTCACTCTTTATAT
>BPTM01000038.1 GCA_023705945.1 Candidatus Heimdallarchaeota archaeon | reverse complement strand
CTTACATAGACTGTATGACAGTTGAACCCATCTAGATTCCTAAAATAGTTGTTTAAGAGAAGAAGTGGTATGTTCCACTAGTTAAAGAAAAAATATCTTGGGAGAAAAAGGATAAATGAATGAATGAATTTAAATCTTTCGTAATAATGCTCTGAAAGAAAAAGAAAAAATTATGCTAGTTTAGTTATATGTTTATACATTCTCATTATCTCTTTTTTTTCTTCTATCTCCTTTTCCCTTTTTAGCAACTCCCAGACTGTAATTTCCCTAGACTCTCCTTCTCCAAGTACGGTTACACAAGCAATTGAAACAATCTTATCTTGGATGGATATCTTTCCTTCTTTAGCTAGATTTTCTAGACCATTTAGAATTCCTAAATATATGTACACAATACTTGTCTTAAAAGTCACAAAAATCATATTTTCCTACCAATTCAGTAAAATGAAAAGTAAAATTATTATTCTGAATTACTAGCGGGTTCAAAGGACTGAAGTGATTGTTCATTAATTCTCTTCTTACAGATAGGACAGTTTTCATTAGATCCAATCCAAGCAATAATATGGTCACGATGGAAAAATGTTCCACAATTCTTCTCCAATACCACTTTTTCACCATAAATAATTGTTTGCCTACAAATAGGACAAGTGACTGCTTCTTTCCCACAGTTCAAACATTTTACAGAGGTAGATTCATCGAAATAGTCAAATTTTGCGCCACAGAAAAGACAGTTAACCTTTTGCTCTTCAATACTATTTTTTTTCTGCTGTTCTAATCTCACTTCATCAAAAAAATCATAGATATTTTGATCTGCTGAATAATGACGAACAAATACATTTTCTAGTTCCAGATATTTACCTATTCCAGGCATAACATTAGAAATATCTTCTAGATACAATTTTAACTCTTCAAGAGAGAGATCAGAGAGTTTGGCTATACGATCTAAATTCACCTGTATGTTAGGAGTGAAATCCTTTATTAAATCAACTACTTTATTAAATTGTGCTAAGTAGACCTTTCGTAATCTAATCTCCTCAAGCAATTGTGGAATTTGAGCTTTAAGAAAAGCATTACTTATTTCAGGAAGACCATAAGATTTTTGTTTAATCTTTGTATCTTTAACAGTATTATAAGTTTCAATAACAGGAAGAAGAGAGGAGAGTCCTGATTCTATTTTTTCTAGTTCTTCTTTGTAGTGTTCTAAATGAGAAGAATCATATTCAACAAGAACCAATCCCTTATACTTTTTTATCCTTTGACCATATTTGCTAATCTGTGAAGACAATTTTTTTAATTCAGAACAAATGATAGAAACAAGAGATTTTTTATCTTTGACTTTCAAAGACTGAGCAAGCTGGTATTCATCAAAAGAAACAAAACCCAGATTTTCAGCTTCCTCCCATTGTTGTTTTGTTTCAAATCCTAAAGATAGAGCTTCTTCCCATTCCTTCATGGTTGTAAACCCTAAAGATAGAGCTTCTTCCCATTGTTGTTTTGTTTCGAATCCTAAACTTTGAGCTTCTTCCCA
>BPTM01000037.1 GCA_023705945.1 Candidatus Heimdallarchaeota archaeon | reverse complement strand
GAGATCGTTTCACGTGACTGGAGTTCAGACGTGTGCTCTTCCGATCTTCCCTACTTTTCTCTCATTCTTTTGCCAGTCAGTTTCATGGGTATTGTCTTAATTAGAAAACGGAGAAAGTAGTTCTCCTTTTTTCTCATTTTCATTTCTTAAGATTGAATTATAACCATCAATATTAAAATAACTGAAACAATCTAGTAAACATAGATTAAAATGTGGAGAATCTGCAAAATAGAGAGAAAAGTAGGGATAGTATTTTTAATAACATTAATAGTTTTCACAAGTTTCATTTCTAATACCAGTAATGCTCAAGTTGATACTCCTTGGGATGTTTCTAGGGAATCATATGAATATAATTACTTACGAACTTGGAAAACCTTTGATATTGATGGAACTTCAGGAGGAGAAAAGACGAAAAAATAAATTTTCGTAAACTTTCATAAATTGAGATTAAAAAAGTTAATTCAATCATTCATTTTCTCTGTTTATATAACCTAATCCCTTGAACCAATCTAATGCATAATCTATAGGGTCGTGATTTACATGCCTTGTTCCTTCTAAAACGTCAAAGCTTTTGGTCCAGTTCGAGTTGCAGATTTCCAATGTTGAGTGGTAATGAAATTCCCTATCCAAACATATGATTTTGCAAATATAGTGTCCTACAACTGAAATATAAAAAAATATAGAAAATTATAGAAAAAATCCTTATTATCCTTACGATTAGAAATTTTGAAGTATTCTACTTGTACGTTCTAAATATTCTTATAACCCTTACGATTAGAAATTTCTGAAGAATGCTACTTATAAGTATTAGGGGATTTAGCAAGTAGAACGGATTCTAAAAGTGAGAGATTCATGAAAATTGAAAACTTAACTATGCAGGATTTGCTTGATGTAGCAGATTTTATGTATCTTGTATTTGATATAAATCAAAAAGTTGTTCTAATTAATAGAAAAGGTTGTGAAATCTTAGGCTATACAGAAAATGAGATTCTTGGAAAAAACTGGTTTACTAATTTTCTTCCTAAGAGAATTGCAAAAGAATTAAAGAAATCATTTGTTCAACAAATTAAAGAGAACAAGGAATCTAAAACAACTTCAATTAGTGAAATACTTACAAAACAAGGGGAAGAAAGGATAATAGGTTGGCAAAATAATTACCTTAGAGATGAGGAAGGGAATATCTCTGGTGTCTTGACTGCAGGTATGGATATTACTGAAGAAACCACTATAATGAGAGAAACTGAAGAAAGAGAGAGGATGCTAAGTTCAATTATTGAAAATTCTCCGTTTGGTTTTGTAGCAGTCAAAGGTGAGGATAATATTGTAATAACAAATCCTGCTTTAGAAGAAATGTTAGGTTACACCCATGAGGAACTAAAAGAAAAAACACTCATTGGAATAACTCATCCTGAGGATATAGAACTTACATATGAGAAATATAATAAAACAGTACTGAAAGAACTTTCTTCAGCAGTATATGAAAAACGATATATTAGAAAAAATGGTTCATTAATTGAAGCAAAGGTTGTTACATGGGGGACATATGATAGTGAAGAAAGTTTATTGTACAACTGTGGTACTATTGAAGATATAACTGATCAAAAAAGGGCTCAAATAGCATTAAAGGAAAGTGAGAAAAGGTTCCTTAATGTCTTTGATTCCTCACCATTTGGCATGTTCATATACGAACTGCAAGATAATGAAGATCTAATTTTTATTGGTTCAAATAAAGCTGCTGATGATATACTAGGAGTAAATACTCAAAACTACTTAGGAAAGACAATCGAAGAGGCATTTCCTGACCTGAGTGGTACGGAGGTTCCTGAACGGTATAGGAGAGCTGCAAAAGATGGAATCAGCTGGAGAACAGATCAAATTGATTACGATGAAGGAGGAATAAGAGGAGCTTTTGAAGTTCAAGCTTTCCAAACTTCTCCTAATATGATGATTGCAGCTTTCAAAGACGTAACTGAAAGCAAGCAAATGCAAGAACAGATAATAAAGGAGAGAGATTTCTCAAATACACTTCTAAAAACTGCTGGAGTGATGTTTATTTTAGTAAACAAAGATGAACAAACTGAGCTGATTAACCAAAGAACCACTGAAATCTTAGGTTACACAGAAAAAGATTTGATAGGCAAAAATTGGTTTGAAGTCATTTTTCCAAAAGATGAATGGAATAAAGTAAAGAAGAGTTTCCAAGAAGTTATGAAGGGTGAATCTGAGCCTATCGATTATATTGAGAGGGAAATTAAAACAAAGAATGGAAAAAAGAGAATAATTGCATTTCGTAATGTAGTGATAAAAGATCACGATGGAAATGTAACTCATATTCTAGGATCAGGTCAAGATATAACAGAGCAGAAAAAAGCTGAACAAGCCTTAAAAGAGAGCGAAGAAAAATATAGAATGTTAGTCAATAATATCCCTGATTCTATAATTTTATGTGATTTAGATGGATCTATAATCTATGCTAATGAAAACGCAGCGAATATGCATGGATACGATAATCTCGAGAAATTTATGGAAAAGACTATATTTGATTTTGTTTCTGAGAAAGAGCTTGAAAAAATAGATGTTAATTTTGGAAAAATTATTTCAGGTCATCGAGAAAAAGAAGTAGAGTACCAAATGATTAAGAAAGATGGAAGTTCATTTTTACTTGAAGTCAGGGGAGAATCTTTACGAGATGATCTAGGTAATCCCACAATTATTATGGCCATAGGTCGAGATATTACTGAAAAAAAGGAGATAGAAGAAGAACTAAAGCGATCGGAATATTTTTACAGAACAATTTTTGAGATAAGTGAGTCAGCGATAACTATTAGTGATGAGAAAGGAGTTTATAGGTTTGTTAACCAAAAAAGTGAAGAACTTTATGGGCTCTCAAAAGAGGAATTAGTAGGTAAAAAGAAATGGTTTGACTTCTTAACAGAAGATGAGTATGACAGAATAATGGATCTAAATAATAAGAGAATAAAAGATTCTGATTCAGTACCTGCACAATATGAAAGCAAAATTGTTGATAATAATGGAACAGTGAAGAATGTATTAATCAATGTAGTAATAAATCCATAAACAAAAGAGAAAATTACTTCTTTAATGGATATCACAGAATTGAAGAAAGCTGAAGAAGAATTAAGAACCTCTGAAAATCTCTATAGAACAATATTTGAAGTAAGTGGAGCAGCGCTTTCAATTGCTGATGAAAAAGGATTTCATAAGCTTATAAATGCAAAAGGTGAGGAACTTTATGGGCTCTCTAAAGATGAGATAGAAAATAAAAAAACTTGGATGGAATTTTTACATGAGAATGAGCTTGAGAGAGTAATGGAGATTAGTAAGAAAAGAAGAGAGGATCCAGATTCAGCACCTTCTCAATATGAAACAAAGATTATAGATAAACATGGAAATGTAAAAGATATCTTAGTAAATGCAAAACTAATTCCTGAATCAAATGATAGTATTGCATCTCTGATGGATATTACTGAATTGAAAAAAGCTGAAAAGTATATTAGAGAAAGTGAAGAGAAATTTAGAAGTGTTTTTAACTATTCAAATGATGGATACCTTCTCAGTGAATTGGATGAAACAATTATAGATGTAAATCCAACTTTGCTGAGATTTACTGGATATCAAAAATCTGAAGTAATAGGTAATAATCTTCAGGATCTTGACCACATGGTTGACAGAGAAGCAGATAGAGTTTTTGAAGAAACAATAACCAAAGAAGACTATTCTTATTTAGAAACACTATTGAAGAGAAAAGATGGTTCTACCTTCTCCGTAGATTTGTATTCCAGAAGGATAGAATTAGCTGGAAGAGAAGTCATCTTAACAGTAGTTCGAGATTTAACATTGAGGAAAGAAGCGGAAAAAGCTCTAATTGACAGTGAATTCAAATTGAGAAATCTTGTCGAAAATGTACCTGTTGCTATTACAACTAAATCAGCAAAAGGAGAAATACTTGACATAAATTCAGCTCATTTGCAATTGTTTGGTTACGAAAAGATAGAAGAATTTCTACAAGCCAAACCATCAGAACAATGGGTAAACATGAAAGACAGAGAAAGAATGTATACTCTTCTAGAGAAGAAGAAACAAATTCGAAATTATGAAGTAAAACTAAGGAAAAGGGATGGAAGTATTTTCTGGGGTTCAGTTTCAGCAACTGCATTTAAAGATGCTACAGATGAAACAATTTATTCTCATATTCTTCAAGATATTACTACTCAGAAAGAAATGGAAAATGAGTTAAGACAGCAAACCATGTGATATAAAATAGAGGAGACTAATCTTTATTTGGTGGAAGAAGAAATATCTTCTACCTCTGTTGAAGTTTTCAAAGAGCTTATGAAAGTGGGATATGAGGGGATTATTTTTTCAAGATACCCAGAAAATGCATGCAGAGAGAAGATAAGAGCACCCTTTGATTTCTTTAAGTTAAGTGAAAAAGGAACGGGAAAAGTCGTTCCTCCAATTTTAGAGAAAATTGAAAGCGTAATTGAAGAATTACCAAATAAACAAGTAATTCTAATTGACAGATTAGATTATCTCATCCAAAAGAATGGATTTGAAAACACTCTATTCTTCATCTATAGATTGATGGATATAGCATATCTTGCGAATCATATAATTCTCTTATCTATAGATAGCTCAACTCTACTGGAAAGACAAAAGAGTTTACTTCAGAAAGAAATGAAATTCGTTGAAACAAAGAGAGAAGGAATTATTCCTGAAGATTTGTATGAAGTTTTAGTGTTCATTTATCAGAAGAATATGACAGGCAACAAACCTAAAGTCTCTGATGTTATGCAAGAACTTCATATCAGCAGACCCACTGCAAGAAAAAGAATCCAAAGTTTAATTGATCAAGGATATATAGCAGAAACTGTCAAGGGAAGGAGTAAAGTACATCAAATCACACAAAAGGGAAGAATAATGTTTTAGTTCTTTTCTATATTTTTCTATATTTTTTGCTTTTCCTTTCGCAATTTAATTTAAATAAAAAGCCATTTTCTATTTGAGGGTTACTAGTGTATAGGGCTGGTCTGATAAAAACTCGTCATCGTGCAACACCGTTTCAAAAGCAGAGAATTCTTCTTGTTAAAGATAAGAAGGATTCAAAATTCATTCTAAAAAGAATTTTAGAGATACATGGATTTCAAGTAATCTCAACATCAAATAGAACGGCTGCTTTTGGACTATTTAATACGTCATTTGAGTTGGTTCTTGCAGATTTATCTCAATCAAATACTGGGGGGATTGAATTTATCCAAGCAATTCAAAGGATTAATCCTGAGATAAAATGTATAGTAATGACTAGTAACTCTGAAGAGATTTTTCCAACTGATATACAATTACTGATTAAACCATTTTTGAACATACAATTAGTAGAATGTATCAAAAGGACATTAGAGATATCAGAAATACAAGCTACAGAAGAAAGAGCACAATTGTCATTTGATGAAAATACAATGTCAATGTTACAAGTTTGTAGCTATAATAATGAAATAAGGGGATATGCACAATGAATTCAAATATGATTATTCAAGGGTTCAAACCTATGAGCGGAATTAGTTTGACAGAGTCATTTAATATTTCAGAAAACTTAGTTTTTATTCTGAGAACACCTAATATCAGTTACCCTCCAGTGTTCATTGAAATGAACGACCTTTTATATTCAGTGCTGGGGTACACTAAAAGAGAATTATTGGATATGACTCTCTATGATTTAATAGATGAAGAAGATAGACAGATATTAGATGCTATGAATAAAGATATGCTAGATGAATTATCTGTTGAGTACGAAATAACACTGATAAGAAAAGATGGAACTAAAATGAAGCTCTATGTAGAATCTATTGTTTTTTACTCAGGAACTAGTAGAATAGAATGCGCAATTGCTAAACAGATTTAAATAGATCCTGCAAAAAAACAAGAAAAATCAATCATAACTTCATCAAGAGAATCTACAGATAATTTTTCAAGAGCCAAGGATATCACAATTTTTATATATCACAGGATTTGCATATGTCATGTGATACCAATATTTTCACCAACCAAAGCACTTGATTCTTTAATCCTTATGCAGATAGTGATGAAAGGACCACTTCATGGCTATGCTTTAGCATCTTCAATTGAAGAAAAATTCGGTTGGAAACCCAGTCAAACAGCTGTTTATAATTCCTTAAAATCAATGGAAAGTAACGATATGGTTACTTTTGAGGAAAGAATCGAAAGCGGACGTGCTCAGAAAATTTATTCAATAACTCAAAAAGGACGACAATTTTTCGAAGAAACTCAACAACAGATGAAGAAACATATGACGAAGAATTTCTCTCAATTCTTCTCATTTATGCAAATGGTAGGTGACATAGAAAAATCTGAAGAATCAGAAGCTTTTCAACAAAGGATTCAAACTACTTTAGAAAAATTGAAGAGCATCTCTTGTATGACTTTATTACTACTCAGAGAAGCCTCAAAAGAAACACAAGCAATTATTGAAAATACTCTCTCTTCTCTCAATAAAATCGCTGCAAAGTTTAATATCCAAATCCCAGAAGAAGAAATTTCTGAGAAATAACTTTCAATATTTAGGAGCATTATAATTATGTTAAAACTACTAAAATACTCAAAACCCTATCTGTTGATGGTTCTCTTTTCCATTGGTTTGTTATTCGCCCAAGCCAATCTAGAACTTGCTCTACCAGATTATCTTTCAAATGTAGTTGACACAGGCATTCAGCAAGGCGGTGTAGAAAATGCTGTACCTATTGCAATCCGTCAAAGTGAGATGGAAAGACTCTTCATTTTTATGAGTGAAGAAAACAAAACAGTAGTACTTGCAGATTACACACTTATAGATGAAAACTCATCTGATTATGATAGTTATCTTGATGAGTACCGGGTACTCTTCAACGAATCAGTTTATGTTTTAAACGATGATAGAATTACTGATAT
Source organism: Candidatus Heimdallarchaeota archaeon (assembly GCA_023705945.1). Taxonomy (GTDB): domain Archaea; phylum Asgardarchaeota; class Heimdallarchaeia; order Heimdallarchaeales; family Heimdallarchaeaceae; genus UBA460. Next base: position 199 of record BPTM01000037.1, on the reverse strand, counting down.
AGAAGATCTTAACCAATTATTTCATATTCAATTATTACAACAGCAACCACTAATTGAACAATCATTGTCTCACCTATTGCTTCAAAAGTCTCGCTGATAACTCAAGAAATTACAGTAATATTTTCAAACGGTATTAAACTCAACATATAAAAGAAAAACACATGTATTTCTTCAGGCGGCAAAGGAGTAAGAGTAATGT
>BPTM01000036.1 GCA_023705945.1 Candidatus Heimdallarchaeota archaeon | reverse complement strand
ACTTATCCACAGAATGGTATATAAACGCGAAGAAAAGTTAACTGGGAGGAGCTTTTACTCTCCTTTGTCTATGTAATCTTCCTGCAAAGGAGGTTACTAGGGCGATCATATCTTCTATCAGTTTTTCTTCCTTGGTAGTTTGTAATTGCTTATGCATAGCGATGATGTTTGTCGAGAATGTTTGGCAATAGTGTTTGATCACTTTTGTTCCAAACCTTGCCAATCTATCTTCATAGGTGCAGATGACGGCAAAAGGATGAGTTGTTGCCACTTCATTTAATAGTCTCTGTAACCCTTTTCGTTGTTCGTTCATCCCTGAAGTAATATCAGCAAACATTTTTCCCATCTTCCACCCTTGTTGTTTAACAAACTTTTGCAGTTGTTCTTTCTGGTTCTGCAATTCTTTTCGTTGCTTCGCTGCACTTACTCTCGCATATCCAATTACTATTTTTTTTGTTTCCTTCCCATTCTCTCTTTTTCTCCATTCATCGCTTGCACAAGTTTATATCTTCTATGTCCTCCTCTTGTTCTTCTCTCTGGTAATAACTTCTCTTCCTTTTCCCTTAACGTACTGGCTGACACTCCTTGTAACTTTGCTGCTATCCCTATTCTCACTAACATATGCTCTCTTTATTATTTTTCCTCTAAATTTTTCCCCTCATTTTCCTTCATAACAAGATTGGGTAAGTTCTTACTCTTCAGTTGACTACGGTGATGACATCTAAAGATGCTCTCACAACAATGATTGATAGTCTATTAGATATTTTAGGAAAGCATAACAAAACAATGATTTATCGTATTTGGTCAATAGGTATTGGAGAACTAGGTGATCTTCATAGAAACCCAGAACAATATGACTCGCTTTTTAATCAATTTGAAGATAGAGATAATTTGGTTGTATCTATTAAATTTCAAGCTGGAGATTACTTCAGATATCTTGATTTTAATCCGAATATTGGTCGTGGCTCTCTCCCTCAAATGGTAGAGGTCTCAGGATCTTTGGAATACAGTGGAATGTCTCTCTATCCCTGCTATGTTGCTGAACTATTCCAAGAATTCTTACAGAGTCTGGATATCCCTCCCTTTGCCATGTGGAGTTGGATAACAGCTGGTGCAGCGCCTAAAGAAGAAGGGTTTGTGGGTCCGTTTATTGTCTTTTTGAAAAGAGGATTCTGGAGCAATATAGATGTAAATGTGAATGGTTTTGGGAAATTAGGTTGGAATTCAAGTATTGATGTTAATGAAATGACACGGACTTGGGTGATGAGAAATTTTGGATATGATTCTAAGAGTACGGAGAATATAACCAAGATGATTCTAATGTCAGACGATATGGATTACTTAGGGACATATATTTCTGATTTCGCATCTTTACAACCCTCACATCTGGGGGATTTACCTACTCCTGTTCACTGGATTTATTGGGACGTACCTCAATCTTCCTCCTTTGCTTTATCTCCGGTATACGAAGCTTGTAAGAATGGAAGGGGAATCGAAGCCAATATTCAAGATGGTTTCCAAGCAGTTGCAATTGCTGATGAGATGCTAGAGTTACTTTCAGGTTTAACCACAGACAATCCTTCATTGTTTTACCTCTGGCAATTAGCAACAGAATATGGAAGTAAATTATTCTCTATGTTGGCTGATTATAGAGAGTGTTTCTTGTACTTCTATGATTACTGCGATACATTGTCTAAAGATTCGAAAATACACTATCAAAATGCTCTAGAAAATCTTAAGCTTTCGAAGGAAGTATATCATTTAGCTTTTGAAAGTGGATATGATGAAATGTTTCCTATATTTGATCTATCCCAACTAGATAGATTCATATTCAATGTTGAAAATTATGAAGGAACGCTTCTCCTATCTAGACTGTCTTTTGGGATGATTATTCTTTCAATTTTAGGGCTTTTTACTACAATTCTTATTTTGAAAAAATCTGAAAAAGAAGTTCCTCATAAACTGGTACGAATACAAAGACTACTTCTAAGACCGTAAACAACTGTATATTCAAATCTTACTCAATCTTGCCAGAAGTGTTATAATGTGCGTTTATTGAACTCTACAAGTGAGAGTGGACTTTCTTTCACCTCCGTTACTTTTTCTACGAGTTTATATATGAAAGTGCGGATAAGTAAGTAGTGCTAGGTGAATAATCACCTATAGCTTGGTTCGCAGGTGCTAGAACACCTGTCCTTCAGTTAATATCGTTAGAACCAAGGAGCGCTAAGTGCAATTGTAGGACGCAGTTGGAGATTATGCACACTCCCCTTCGTCTTACCCTCAATCATGAACATCATGATCCTTTCCCCTCAACGCACGTGAGGGGACCCACTTAAACGACGGTCAAAAAGCCTCTGGCAAGTATGACCAAGTTTCATAACGTGCGTTAAAGTATATTTCAAGTACTGAATCCAATCAACCAGTTTCTTTAATGCTCCCACTGAGTTTCTTTTTTGTAACTTCAGTATTGCAAGCATTGAACACTGTTATTCTTAATTTCTCAAACCAAGCTTGGAAATTGTTTTTCTTCTTTCTTATAGGTCATATTCTTGTTTTAATCGTCTTTTCAGTAATTTTGAAAGCTATAGCAAGTTTTGTAACTAAAGCTTCAAAGGATACAAGTTTTTCTAAAATAGTAGAAGGAACTTCAGTTGCACTAGCAGTACCGTCTTTCTACGTATCAAATATACTGCTTTTTATTTATGCAATTTGGGGACCACAGAAAATCTGGATGATGTGGATTGATCCATTAGTTCTTATTTTTGTTATAAATTCAATTGTTATTGTCTTTATAGTTAAAATTGTTCTCCTAACTAAAATGTTTAAAAATTTAGTAGGAACAACTAAACTCAAATCCACTCTTGCATCTCTTTTATCTATTCTAATCCCGTTAGATTTTGTCCTTGTTGGGCTTTGGATCATTGGTGCTGAACTATGGAACGATATAATTCATTTCTTACACAATGTATTCAATCTCTTCTTTTCAACAATGTTTGATAGAGGTCCAGGAGCAGGAGCATGGATTTCAATTACAATTGGGCAACTTTCTTTGTTTATCCTAGTTGTCAGTTTGGTAATTAGTATAATTCTATTGTATCTAGAAGTTGTTAAGAGAAGAAAAAATAGACTTATGTAAATTGTCGATTGTTACTTTACTGTTTTACATGATTTCCAATATATTAACAATCCAAAATAAGCCATAAGGTAGATTGTGAAATACCTTTTTAATGACAAAACCCATCTTTTTAAAGGAGAAAAAAATGAATGACGCTTTAATTCTTCTAAAAACTCGTAGGAGTATTCGAAAATATAAAGATCAGCCAGTTGAAAAAGAGAAGATACAAAAATGCTTAGAAGCTGCACAATGGGCTCCTTCCGCATCAAATAAACAACCCTGGGAATTTCTTATTGTAACAGATGAACAAGTTCGAAAGAAACTTTCAGAAATTCATCCCTATGCTAGATTTGTTGCAGAAAGCCCAGTGGTTTTTGTTCCACTTACTAATCCAGAAGTTCATCCAAAGTATCACATGTCAGATACAGCTTTAGCGACATTACAGTACATAATCGAAGCACACAGTTTAGGATTAGGAACTTGTTGGGCTGGAGTTATAGATTCATCAATTGAACCAGAGATAAAAAATTTGCTTGGAGTTCCTGAGCATCTAAATATTCTAGGATTAGTTGCTACTGGATATTCTGATGAAGAACCAACAAGAACGAGAAAAGAACTAGATACTCTTGTTCATTATGAAAACTATTGAGTTGATAGAACAAACAACGGAAAAGGTGAATACGGTGAGGAGAATCAAATTAGATTCTTTTTAACATCAAGTCTTTGTCTAGAGCTGAGTCTCTTACAAAATCAGAATCATGTAAATCAACTAATTTATCAGCTTGATGCATGTATACTCTAAATTCAAGTTTTTCAAAGTTTTCATTATTTTCTATCAAATCTTCTAATTTCTCTGCAAGATATGACAATAGTTCACTTGTAAGAATTGTTTCAGATTGTAAATACACTGAACAACTCTTCATTGTTCCTTTACTTCGACAAAAGAGAAAACCAATTTGCTCATCATTATCCAATACCTGAAAGAATCGATATTTAGCTTTTGAAATATTCTTAGCTATATTTTTGTGATAATCATCTATTCTATTTTCTCGTACATATTCCACCCCATCGTTCTGAGAAACAGTTTTTATATGACTCAGAACAGTGTCTGAAAAAAGATTTTTGAATTCATCAGTATATACTAATATGGTCTCAAGTTCGATAGAGTTGCTCTTAGACTTGGTTATCTTATCAAGCGAAATAGCGATAGGAGTCATCCCTAAACCTACAAATTTGTAATCTAATTTCTTATACAAATTAATTGCAGGTTCATTTGATTTCAAAACAGCTAAAACTATGAATTTCTTCTTTGTTTCTTTAGCCCTTTCCTCGGAAAAATCCATCATATATTTTCCCAGATCCCTTTTCCTAAATTCTGGCAAAACAGCTACTCCAAAGATGAAAGCTTCATTTCCTTTTTTAGTTCTTAAAGAGAGTAATCCAGCTCGTTTACCATTATGATAGCAGAAATAATTCTCAGCTGATATTTTAATATACAAGAACATGAAGAAACGCTTCAATAGAGAGAAGTTAGCAGTATCAGGATCGTTAGAAAGAAGTAGTGTCAGAAAGTTTTTCTTAAATGACCTCCATTGGAAAAGATTGACACCTTTCATCTCAATTTGATTATAATCTACTATCATAATCAAGAATTAGAACAGATTTATTTCAATATTGTCATTTCAACTGCTCTTTTTGAAGCAAAGAAAAGAGTAATATGGAGCATCTTTTTCCAATTCCAATTTTGCAGAAATCACTTCTTCCTTAAGTATCCTCTTGGTACTTTTAATCATAATTTGTTAATTGAAATGTTTTTGAATATCTATCAAACGGATCATGATTTGAACAAAACTTATATCTCATTAGTTCCTTTCATTTGGTGGGATGATTTGTTTGAATTATTTACTAAATTTTGAAAAAAATAAAATTAAGACAACGATTATGATCTTTTTGATTATCACAAACTTCATCTGTCTTTCATCTACCTACTCTAACAATGATTTAACTATAATGTTAGAAAAATCAAATCAAAGACAAGAAGATAGTTTACTAGCATTTTCAGAAGATGAGATTTCATTTAATGCTGTTAAAGAGATTATAATGAATTTACCTTCACTCTCAGTAAACTTAGGCAAGGGTGAAGACAATATTTTCACAAATTGGGATTATAGTTTATTTTCTGGTGCTCCTCAACTTCCTGTGAAAAATTATCGAATATTGCTACCTCCAAATATTATACAAAGTAGTATTTCTATTGATATAATTGAAGAGGAAATTGTGCATCTTGCAAACAATTTTGATTTTTCTCTATCTCCTTTTGAAATTGCTTTACTTGGAGACGGAGTAGTTGTTTCCAATGACAACTATGAAAATGACCTCTTCTCAGAAGATGATATGTGGCCTAAACAAATAATAAGATCTGTGAAGTTAAATCAGTTAAGAGAAGCTAAGATACTGGAGTTCAGCTTTTACCCCTTACAGTACGACTCTGAAACAAATACAATTCATAAACATGATAATGTTAAAATTTCTATCAAATGGAAAACTACACAAAAAACTTCTCTTGATCCATTAACTTGGGGTTTTCTAAAAGAATTCCAAGAATCTCTAGATAACTTCGATGAAATTTCATACATGTATGAACCTAAATTGGCTATCTTGCCTGATACTAGTTATATTGTAATAACGACTAATGACATCGTAGGTAATAGTAGTAATCTAGACGATTTTATTAGATATAAACAAGCTTTAGGTTTTGATGCTAAAATTATAACTGAAGATGATTTTGGTGTAGTAGAAGGAAAAGCAAGAGCCTTGAACATAAGAAGCTGGCTTCAGAGTCATTATATAAACGATAATATCGAATATGTTCTTCTTATAGGTGATCCAAATCCTGATGACGAACTTAGTCCCACGGATCCTTATGGCGATATACCGATGTTGATGTGTTGGCCAAGATCTGGATATGATACGTATAATTGCTCTCCCACAGATTACTTTTACTCTGATTTAACAGGTAATTGGAATACTGATGGAGATGATTTTTATGGAGAACATATGCAAGATACAGGGGTTGATTTCTATCCAGAAGTGTATGTAGGTAGAATACCAGTTTACGATGAAGATTATGTCACCCTGGATGAAATATTAGATAACACAATAAACCATCACATTAATGCTGGGGCTGAAAAGAGCAACATTCTGGAACCGATAGCTATATCGAATTATTATAATGAAGAGGGTGATGGTACTAGAGCCAGAACAGATGGTTTGGACCTTCCTGAAGAGGTATACACAAATATTCTATCATCATTAGGAATGACAGATACTGTACTGTATGAACAAGCAGGTATAGATCCTGTAGACCCAAGTGCTTTTCATTATTCATTAGCTTTAGATAATAGTAACTTCATTAGCTTTAGATAATAGTAACTTCATTAGTGAGTTTAATAAAGGTCAAGGAGCTGTTTTCTGGTGGGGACATGGGAATGATGTTGGTGTATATAGGAAATACTGGGGAGATGATTTAGGTTCTCTAATAGGTATTCCTGAGGCAAGTGAAATGATTTGGGATACCTTCCTACAATCAGATGATATGAGCTTATTGGAAAACGATCAACCTGCTTTCATTTATCAAGCTTCATGCCACAATGGTTATCCTGAAAATCCTGATAATTTAGGTTATGCATTATTGAAGAGAGGTGCAGCTATAACTACAGTATCTTCAAGCCGTGTGAGTTGGTACCTACTCGGTACTTGGAGTCATGCTAATTGGTGGCATATCTATGCTGATAATGCTGGAATTGGATATTTCTATATGGAAAACTTACTAAAACATAATATGACGGCTGGAAAAGCACTTTACTTAGCAAAAGCAGACGGTGGTGATGGATCTTATCCAGGAAGTTGGATGAACAAGATGGACTTTAACTTATATGGTGACCCACAATTAGATTACTGGGGATCTGCTCAACCTGATACAC
>BPTM01000035.1 GCA_023705945.1 Candidatus Heimdallarchaeota archaeon | reverse complement strand
CAAGGGTGTTTGTTTGTACAAGTAGTGATCTTAACATAGAGAGAATGCCCACTTCTTCATTGATATTCTCATACAACCATTCTGCAGTTAAAAGACTTAAAACTGCATCTCCTAGATATTCTAGACGTTCAAAATTTTCAATATCGGAATGTTCATTAGTTTGATTGGGATGTGTAAAAGCCATATCTAATAATTCTTTCTTAACTTCCCAATCTTCTAGAAGTGAATTTTCGAAACTTGTCATACAATTATCACTCATATCTTGAAATTTAATTCAAAGTAGGGTTTTTAAATACATTTGTCTGTAGACTTGTAAGATGGAATTCGATAATCCTATCACTTTACTCAAATGGTTCCTTGGTACTTGGCATGGAATAATAACTGAGAATGAAGTTGAATATGAATCAAGGATAATATGGAAAACGTATGGCTTTGATATGCATTCTCTAGAAATATCTAAAACACTTGAAAAAACAGAAAAACTTTTTGAGAGTCTATACCTGTTCTATGACAAAACAAAAGAGCAAATCAAGTGTATCATATTCAATACCGATGGTTATGTAGAATCAAGCAATATTGAGTTATTAACAGTAGATTCTAAAATGATACTAAGTATTGTTTTTGAACATGGATACAATTTACCTCCCAACATGAAAATAGTACGTGAAATAACTCAAGGAAAAGAAGACAATAGTTTAACCTTTGTACTCAAAATGGGTGAAAAGCAGAAAATTTTTAGTGAAGCGAAGTATCGTAAAAAACCCTAGTTTTTTTCACCTTATAATGCATTTAATCACTAGGATTTGCTGATGATATTATCATAAAGTTTATTGATAATAAAGAGGCATTATACTTTAGATTCTATTGCCAAGAGAGTTTAAAATTTACCATAGTGAAAATGTCCCAGATGACATTGTAGATCATGTGGAAATGCTCTTAAAAGACATCTACGGGCTAGCATTTAGAATCGTTGGTGTAAGAATTCCTAGACAGAATTGTTGGGATGATTCAAAACATTCCTTTGATGCAAAGGCTTTAGTGAGCAATATGGGTAGGGATAGTATAACATATTTTACTTGGATAATTGACAAACCTCTGATGGTAAATCAAGAGAATGTTTATGGCTACGCAGAACCACTGAAAGGTTCAATTGGCACCACATCAAAACTAGCTACAAAAACCTTGATAGCCAAAGAAGTAGCTTTTCATGTGGGAAAGGTATTAGGATTAAAAATATGCGATATGGATTGTTTAATGCGTGAATCTGAGAGCTTTGAAAAATTGATTCATAAACCATCAATATTATGCAAAATGTGTAAAATAAGATATCAGAGACTTATGATACGCTACATGTAAAATTATTGTTATTTAGAAAAATCTGATTAAAATTTTCTTTAAAATACTAAAGATTTTTTACTGATTAGATTTAAGAAACATCATAAAGCAATAGATGGTCAAGATGTCAGAAATGCCAAATTTTCAAACACTTCTTAATAAAATCAGCAGAGTAAGTGTGCAGTTGAAAACAAAAGAGCATCTTTTTAATCAAACGAATTTCCAAATTCTTTCCATTGCATTATTATTGGAAGAAATGGGAGAATTTAACCTGGTGTCTTACAAACTTCAACTAGAAGATAAATTATCAATACTTTACAGTTTTTTCCCTTTCTGCTTTGAGAATTGTAGTCAAAAGGAAATTTCCAATCACTATAGCTTTATTGATAACTATCGGCTGAAAAAAGAATTGAAAGAGAGAGATGATCCTTTAGGAAACATGTATCAGAATATCTTAACAAAGTCGATGAAACAAAGAAAGGGAATTGTCTTCACACCTGTTGAGGTTATTGAATATATTTTGATACATATGGACTTCCCAAATTCAGAAGAGTTAACCTCTTTTGGGAATCTGATAGATTTAGCATGTGGTTCAGGACTTTTTCTTACAACAGCTATTAAAAGAATAATAAGACAATCAAAATACCTACAACTAAAACCTCAAGAGATAATCAACTACATAGAAAAAACAATACATGGCTTTGACATCGATCCTTTAGCGGTATTCCTAACTAAAGTGAACATAGCTAGAGCTATTCTATCTGAATTAGAAGAAGAATATCCAAAAGATCATATTCTTGAACTAAAGATTTTTCAAACAAATTCGCTTGAAAGAAGGTCGAAAAAAGATACATCAGAGGTCATGAAATTAAAAACATCGAAATTTGATTACGTAGTAGGTAATCCACCCTACATAGAATCAAAAAGGATGGATTCAAATACAAAGTTAATTTGCAGAACAAATTTCCCTAATGCTGTAATGGGGAGTTTTGACTTATACAATTGTTTCATAGATTATGGCTCACAACTACTAAGTAAGAAAGGAAAACTGGGTTACATTATTCCTAACAAATTTCTGATTTCTAGATACGGTAAAAACTTGCGTGAAAGATTTTTAAAAGAGAATATTATAAGTCAAATAGTCGATCTTGCACATCAGAAGGTATTTAGACCTGCAGTTTACCCTATTATACTGATCCTTAATAAAAAACGGAAATACAAAGATCAAATAAATATGGTTTCAGATGTTTCATTAGATGAACTTCTTCGAGAAAATTTAGATGCTAAGAAAATTTCTGTAGATTTGTATACTTATGAAAGAACAATAAACAAAACTATTTTCTTTCTAGACAATTTATCTCTGCAAATTGTTAAGAAAGTATTCGATGTTTCAAAAATCAACATGAACGATTTGATAAGATTTAGATGGTCTGTTTCATTTCATAGGAAAGGATTAAGAAAGCTGTTTGTTTCTCGCAAACCTCAAGGTAAGCATCCTATGAAGTTTATTGGAGGAAAAGAATTTGGAGGAAACAGAGAAGTTGAAAGATATGGAATAAATTGGAGAGGCTATTGGATAGATTATGATAGGGAAAAAGCAAAAGGATTACGAAACAATTTTCAAAACCTCAAGTTCTTTACAGAAGAAAAAATCTTCCTTTGTCAACACTCCTTAAGAATTAGAGCCACCATAGATAGAGAATCTTATATTAGCAAAGACATTTTTCTACTGGGGCATCTTAAAGAAAAAGCTGACAAGCTTAATGTAAATTTAGAGTTAATCTTGGCTACACTGAATAGTAAATTGTTCAGTTTTCTCTACGCTACTATGTATGCTGGAACAGAAATAATGGGACGATATCTACACTATCTACCTATGTTTCTTCATGACTTACCAATTCTTATACCATCTTCTGAAGACATTATTCAAATTAGTAATCTTGTGAATGCAATTTTATCTACAACAGATAACAAAAATAAACAGAAAATTGATAATATGATAGATGATAAAATCTTTCAGATCTATGGTTGTAACAAAGAAGAAGTTGAATACATTACAGAGTATATTGGACTAAATTTAAAGAAATAGTGAAGAACGGATACTATCACAATTTTAAAATTAGATGATTATCCTAGTATAATAGATGGTACCTAGAAAAGACTCTATAAAGAAGACATCTAAAAAGAACATGAACAATAAAAAAGATGTAAAAAAGAGTACCAAAAAGAAAGACGAAAGAAAAATTCCAAGAGTGATGAAAGTTGCTTTTGGCCTACTAGCTATTTTATTCACTCTTATCTCCGCATTAGGGAGATTACTACTCACTTTATTTGATATTTTAATTCCAAGGGGGTTAAGAGAATTAGTTCCTCTACTTCAAATGTATAGAAAATATTTTGTTACAGCTTCAGAATTTTTAGCTGGAAAGAAATCAAAAGAGATTCTTGAAGTTTCAAAGGAACTAGAGGATATTAGAGTAAGAGAAGCAAAAATGATTAAAAATTATCCTATCAGACGTGGTTTAGGTGAAGTAATCAATTTAGCTGTTACTCCTATTGTTTTCTTCTTAATTCCTACAGCCATCTGGGGTGAGGATCTCTTAGTAATAATTGGTGAATTTGTTGAACAAACAGCTCATCAAATGGGTTTCATGAATGTGCAATCTGACACCGTAATCGTAATTTCTTTGCTATTGTTCGGTACAGGCCTTTTAATGGCTTCTTGGATAGCAACTATTTTTGGACCTACTTATGCACTATTCCACCAATGTAGTCTAAATATGATGAGAATGGGTGCATATAGATGGGCTGCTTTCTATCAAGATGTTGAGAACTTCTTTTCTCTACCATATTTCTTAGCAAAATCGTCATTTAGTTTCTTTGATGCACCACCAATTTCTACTGAAACGTATGAAGACTTTAAACTGGAAATAATGGGAGAATTAGACGAAATGAAAGACAGGGTTCAAGATTTGCTAGCATTGGATAATAAGTTTGTACCCGAAAGATCAAAGAAACAGTTAGAAAGTTTACTTAATAAAGCCGAAATTCCTCTAAATAAGTTAGATATTTCTACGATTAAAAGTGATACTGCACGAACCTTTGCTTTGTTGATTTGGTCTCAGGAATCGTCAATCTTTCCATGGAGGAAGGATGAAGCCTTAGAAAAATTTGCAAAAGACAATAATATGTCCGAGAGAGAAGCTAAAGAATCCTTAAAATTAATATTAAGAAAAATAGAGGAAGGTTATTTGAGTCATGATTTATTCTCTTCTGTAATGATTACAGGAGCTCTTAAAGGTATAGCTCAACAAGAAGAAAAATACGATCAAATCATCTCAGACGTTGAATATAACAAATTAGCTATTGCTTTAGCTTTAGGAGCTCAACAATATTTGAAAGACAAATTTATTACTGAACCATGGTACATAAGATATAGTAAAAAGTTTGGTTATCTCTTCATTGCTCCTTTTATGCCACTCTTTACTTTGATTATTGCAATTTATAATTATGTAAAACATATAATAATCAAGGTTGGAAAAGTTTTTGTTGATTTAGGTAAATTTAAGCCAGGAAGTTTCTTTAAACATAGATTCTTAGATATATTTGCAACTCTATCAGATGCTTACGTAAGCGTGTCAAAAAGAGGAAGAAAACTTAATTTCAAAAAGGATCTTGATGTTGACTTCAAGAAAATTTTCAAAAAAATCAGTAAGTTTCTGCTGAAAGCTTTGTTATTTATTCCACTACTAATTTGGTCACTTCTGAAATCAATTTACAATATAGGGAAAAGGATTGTAACTCGAAGAAGTGAACAAGAAAGGATGAAGAAAAAATTTGAGAAGGATCTTACTTCAGAATCAATTCGTGTGATGTATCAAGAAGTATATGATAAGATGTTATTATCCGACCAATCTATATCATAGAATAACTTTTTCTTACTCATTTTTGTATTGTTAACTCCACCCACATTGGTAACAATTAAATAAGAAGGGTTACCGTGGGCTAG